>JALYLU010000112.1 GCA_030774075.1 Actinomycetota bacterium
CCGCCGTGACAGAAGAAGGCGCGACCGCTGCGTCGGTCGACTCGGAAACCCAGTCCCATACCACCTCCTCCGGGCCCGAGCGGCGCGTGGAGACGGTGCATGTCGGCGACGTTGGCGGGCGTCACGATCCCACCGCCACGGTTGAGATGCGCGATGAGGAAGCGCGCGAGATCCTCGACGGTCGAGACGAGCCCGCCGGATGGCGACGGCGCGGCGTAGGACCGCGGCAGGAGACCGAGTCGAAGGTGGCTGCCGTCGAGTTGACTCACGGCGTGTCCCGTTGGACGTTCGAGGTCGGCCGAGACGAGCGGCGAGTCGGGAGCGGTCGCGCGCATGCCGAGTGGCTGTAGAACGGAATCCCTGACCGCTTGCTCCCAAGCCGAACCGTTCAGGCGACCGAGCAGGTATCCCAGAACGTCGTATCCCCAGTTGGCGTAGATCATGCGCGTGCCCGGCTCGGCTTCTGTGCGCACGTGATGAACGACCTGATCCTCGAGTGAAGTACCTGGCGGCCGGCCCGTCGTCATCGGGATGCCGGCAGTGTGAGTGAGCAACTGCCGGATCGTGACCGGGCTGCGTTCCTCCCAGTCATTGGCGAGGGCGACCGGGCGGAGATGCTCGTTGACCGGGTCGTCGAGACCGATTGCACCCGTCTCGACCCAACGCATGAGGGCGGTGGCAACGACCGACTTGCTCACCGACTGGATCGGGAACACGGTCCCCGTCGTGATCGGTTGCGGCCGATCGATGTCGAGGCGTCCGAATGCGCCCGACCAGAGCACGTCGTCGCCGGCAACGACGGCGACGGCAATCCCGACGATCCCGTTATCGAGCTGCTGGATGACTTCCTCGACGCGATCGCCGACCGCAACACCGCGCGCCCTGCGCATGGACGCGGATGCTAGTGGTGTCGCGTAGGCGTCGTTTGTTAACGGGTGACGATGACGCACGCGGCGTTGGCGCCGCGCCCGACCGTGTGCGCGAGACCGACGCGTGCGTCGGCAATCTGGCGCGGTCCCGCCTCCCCTCGAAGCTGGTGCACGATCTCGACGACCTGGCCGAGCGCGGACGCGCCGAGCGGCTCGCCCTTCGACAGCAATCCGCCGCTCGGATTCACGGCGGCCCGCGGTTGGGCGAGCAGCTTCGCCTGATCGCCGGGTGCACACAGGTCGAGCTCCTGGTACGCGAGCAACTCACGCGCGGCATCGGTGTCCTGGCATTCGACGACGTCGAGGTCGTCGGGACCGATCCCGGCTTCGGCGTAGGCGTCGCGCGCGGCCAGCGTCGACGGAGGAGTGATGTCGCGGTCGTCGACACCGGGAAGCGGGGTGGCCTCGCCGAGGACGCTCCCCGGGAGATGCGAACGCAACCGCGCCGCGGCGAGCTGCACACCGCCGACGCCGCGCTGCAGCACGACCGCGGCCGCCCCTTCGTTCGGCGAGCACAGCATCCACAAATGCAGCGGCTCGCACACGACGCGCGACGCGAGCACCTCTTCGACCGAGACTTCCTGGCGGAACATCGCGTTCGGGTTCTGCGCACCGTTGCGACGGTTCTTCACGACCACCTCGGCGAGGTGCTGTTTGGTGAGACCGGCTTCGCGCAGTAGTCTCTGCGCGCGCAACGCGAAGTACGCGGGTGTCGCCGCGAGGCCCGCCTCCTCCCGCCACGGCTCGAAGAACGACGAGCGGATGATGCCCTTGGGCATCTTCTCGACGCCGAACACGAGCGCGCAGTCGTACTGCTCGGCCCGGATCGCACCGGCCGCGAGCTGCAGCGCCGCGCCACCACTTGCGCAGCCCGCTTCGACGTCGACGATCGGCACCCCGGTGAGCGCCAGCGCGCCGAGCACCTTGTGTCCGGACGCGACCCCGCCGTACGCGGTGCCGCAGAACGCGGCCTGGAACGGCGGGTTGCCGGCCTCCGCGAGCGCGACGCGCACCGCGTGCACGCCGAAGTCGGTCGCGGTGCGGCCCTCGAACCGTCCGAACGGATGGATGCCCGTCCCGGTTATGCGAACGCCCACGTCACCACTCCGTCGGGCAACTCGTCGGCGACGAGCGTCAAGGCTTGGCCGAACTCGAGCCGCGCCGGATCCGACTCGCGCAACCGCGTGATCACGCGCAGCTGTTCGTGCACGAGCTCGACCACGCCGAAGCCGTACGGCACGGGACCGGCGTAGCCGGGCGGCGCCGTGGTCACCGCGGTCCACGCCCAGAGCGTCGCGTCGCGCGAGAGCGCGACCCGTTGCACGTCGCGCGCGCCGGAGTAAGGGCACGTGTCGAGCAGCGGAAAATGGTATTTGCCGCTCGTGGGCGAATAGCCGCCGATCAGCGCGATCGAGCCGTCGCCGGCCGGTTCGAACAACCCTTCGTGGATCGGCCGTCCTGCGTTGATCGGTCCGCCCTCGTTGGCGCGTGGCGACGGCGACGTCACACGATGCCTTGCGCGCGCAGCGCGTCGATCTCGACGGGCGAGAGTCCGAGCAGCGTCGTCAGCACTTCGTCGGTGTGCTCGCCCAACCGCGGTGCACCCGCGGGTGCGACGGGCGTCTCGCCCACGTGCCGCGGAAACGGAGCCTGCTGACGGAGCGGTCCGATCACGGGGTCGTCGACCGTCACGAGGTCGTGGCGCGCGTCGAAATGCGGGTCGGCGAAGATGTCGGCCGACGTGTACGCGGTCGCGACCGGAACGTCGTGTGCGACACAGCGCTCCTCGATGGCGCGCGCGTCGAGCGTCGCGGTCCATTCGGACACGATGCCGTTGATCACGTCGCCGTGGGCGGCCCGATCGGCGAGTCGCGCGAACCGGGGGTCGTCGAGGAGATCGAGCCGGTCCATCGCCTTGCACAGGCGGGCGAAGTTGGCGTCGGAGCCGGCGACGATGCACACGTACTTCCCGTCGAGTGTCGGGTAGTTGTCGAGCGGGGCCGAGTTCGCGAGCCGGTTGCCTTCGCGGCTCCGGATCGTCCCGAGGCGGTCGTACGCGGGCAGCGTCCATTCGAGGATGCGCAGGACGGAGCCGTAGAGCGCGGCGTCGTTGACCGCGCCGCTGCCTCCGCGCGCGTCGCGCGCGTACAGCGCGGCGACGGCCGCGTGGGCGGCGAACACGCCGGTGAGATAGTCGGAGATCGTGACGCCCACGCGCACGGGAGGGCGATCCGGATAACCGGTGAGATGTAGCAGGCCGCCGTAGCCGATGCCGACCCGGTCGAGCCCCGGCCGCGCCGAGTACGGGCCGTCCTGGCCGAACATTGAGATGCGCACCGTGACGAGACTCTCGACGAGCCGGCTCGGACCGATGTCCCATTGTTCGAGGGTGCCGGGACGGAAGTTCTCGACGACGACGTCGGCCGTCGCCGCGAGCCGCCGGAAGACGTCTTGACCATCAGCTGTGCGCAGGTCGAGCGTCACGCTCTTGCGGCCGCGTCCCTCGACGGCCCAAAACAGCGAGTAGCCGTCGACGAAGGGCCCGATCTCGCGCATGAAGTCGCCACCGCGCGGTTGCTCGATCTTGATGACCTCCGCGCCCTGCTCGCCGAGCAGGCCCGCGCAGAACGGCGCCGCGATGCGCGTGCCCAGATCGAGGACGCGAAGGCCCTCGAGCGGACCGGTCACGACCGACCTTGTTCCTTCTTGACCGCCTTCATGCCACCGGCCTTGCGCGCTTCCACCTTGGCGAGGGCTGTGGGCGTGTTCGACACGAACTGGTGGAGCATGAAGTGGTAGCGCCACGACTCACGCTGACCCATGAGATCGACCATGTGATTGATCGACGCTTTCACGGCTTCGGCGGTGAGCGGCGGGACGAGCGCGACCTGTTCGGCGAGCTCCTGCGCCACCTTTTGCAGTTCGGCGCGCGGCACTACACGGTTCACGAGCCCGTAGCGTTCGGCCTCCACCGCGCCGAACTCCTGCGCGCAGAAGAGGAATTCCTTCGCCTTGCGCGGTCCGAGCTCCCACGGCTCGACCAGCAGCTCGACGCCGACTCCCGACATGCGCAGCACGGGATTCGAAAATCGTGCGTCGTCGGCCGCGACGATCAGATCGCACATGCACGCGAGCATGAGGCCGGCGGCCGAGCACGTTCCCTGAACGGCTGCGATCGTCGGCTTGCGCAGGTCGCGGATCCGGACGAGCTTGTCGAAGTACATGACCTGCTCGTGGCGGAGCTTGCCCTCGGGCGTTGCTCGCATCGCCGACCAGTGCTCCTCGCCGGCCAACAGCTCCTTCAGGTCGTGACCGGCCGAGAAATGCTTCCCCGCCGCCGCGAGTACGACGACCCGGACCGCATCGTCGGCCTCGGCATGGTCGAACGCGGCGTCGAGCTCGTCGATCATGCGACTGTTCTGCGCGTTGGCCGCATCGGGGCGGTTCAACGTGATTGTGGCGATTGCGCCCTCGACCGAGTACCGGATCGTTGGCGTGGTATCCGCGTCGGAGGAGGTGGGCACGCGCAAGGATGGTAGCGGCGGAGGTGCAAGGAAATGCCGACTCGACCCGAACCCGAGCTCCCGGATGCGGCCCGCGCCGTCGGCGCGTTGCTCGCGCCGGTGGTCGCGTGCCTGCGGGGCGACGACGCCGGCGTGCGGCTGTTGCTCGACGACACTTGCGACGCGGGCGCGGCGTCCGATGTCGTGCGCGCCGCGCCCGCAGTCGCTCGCGTCTACCTGGGTCTCGCTCCACCGCCCGACGGAGCGGTTGGCATCGTTCGGCAGTTCCCGCGTGCCGCGATCGAGCGTTTCGGCGATCCCGAGCTGGTGGCCGTGGGTGTCGAGTGCCTGCACGTGGCGCGGGTGCCGGGCGCGGTCGAGACCATCGCGCGCGCCGTCTTCGTCGACGATGTGATGACCCACGGTGATCTTCACGCGCTCGAAGGCGCGGTCGCGTCGTGCTGGTGGTGCGCCCTCCGCAGCGCCCGACTACGCAACGTCGACCCGATCGCCGAGGCTGCCGCGATCTGCCGCTACGTCGCGCGCGTCGCCTGAGTCGCGATCCCGGTTGGTCCTACGAGACGATGAAGGCGGTGCTGGTGTCGGGCGTGAATGTCAAGTCGGCTGCGTGCAACGTGTAGGTGTTGGCCAAGTTGATAGCGCAGCCCGTGAACGTCGCGACGCCATTGACGGTCGACAGGGGATTCCCGCTGGTACAGCTCAGGGAAGCTCCGGCTGGTGTTGTGATCGTCAATGTCACCGAGGAGTTGTCGGTCGTGACGGTGTTGCCGCCTAGGTCTTGTACAGCGACGACGGGCTGTCGCGGGAATGGCGTGTTCGTGGTCGAAGCGTTCGGCGAGGTCGTGAAAGTGAGTTTGGCCGCAGCACCGACCGTGATTGGCAAGGGATCGCCTGTCGCCGTGAACGATCCGTAGATCGCGTGCAACGTGTAGGTGCCGGCTAGATCGATGTTGCAGCCGCCAAACGTGGCCACTCCGGCAGATACCGCAACAGTGGCGTTTGTGCACGCAAGAGCAGCGGTTGCCGGAGTCGAAGGTTGCGTGATCGTCAACGTCACGGTGCCGGTGACGGTGGTTGTCACCGTGTTGCCGCCGAGGTCTTGTACCGCGACGCGGGGCTGCGTGGTGAAGACGGCACCACCCGTCGAAGCGCTCGCCTGCCTGGTGAAGCCGATCTTCGCCTCGGTGCCGACGGAGATAGTGAAGCTATTGCTCGTTGCCGTGAACCCGCTGTCGACGGCGTGCAGGGTGTAGGTGCCGGCCACGTCGATCTTGCAGCCTGCGAACGTCGCGACGCCGTTGACGGCCGGTAGGGGCGAAGCGTTCGTGCAGTTCAGGAGTGCACCTCCCGGCACCGTGATCGTCAATGTCACCCCGCTGGTGTCGGTCGTGACCGTGTTGCCGCCGAGGTCTTGGACCGCGACGATCGGCTGGGTTCCGAAGGCCACGCCGCCGGTGGAGCCGCTCGGTGAAGTCGTGAAGGCGATATTCGCCGCGCTGCCGACCGAGATGGTGAAGCTGTTGCTGGTCGCCGTGAACCCTCCGTCGACCGCGTGCAGCGTGTAGGTGCCGGCGAGGTCGATCTTGCAGCCCGCGAACGTGGCCACTCCGCCGGACACGGCGACGTTGGAGCTCGTGCACGTCAGTGCCGCGCTTGCCGGAGTGGAGGGTTGCGTGATGGTCAACGCGACGGTGCCGGTGTTGGTGGTCGTCACCGTGTTGCCGCCGAGGTCTTGCACTGCGACGACGGGTTGGGTGGTGAAGGCGACGCCGCCGGTGGAAGCATTCGGCGAGGTCGTGAAGCCGATCTTCGCCGCCGCGCCCGTCGTGATGGCGAAGCTGAGACTGGTTGCCGTGAACCCGCCGTCGACGGCGTTCAGCGTGTACGTGCCGGCGAGGTCGATCTTGCAGCCCGCGAACGTCGCGATTCCGGCAGATACGGCAACGGTTGCGTTCGTGCACGTCAACGCCGCGCCGGCGGGAGTCGAGGGTTGCGTGATGGTCAACGCGACGGTGCCGGTGTTGGTGGTCGTGACCGTGTTGCCGCCGAGGTCTTGCACTGCGACGACGGGTTGCGTGGTGGAGGCGACGCCGCCGGTGGAAGCATTCGGTGAGGCGGTGAAGCCGATCTTCGCCGCCGCGCCGACCGAGATGGTGAAGCTGAGACTCGTCGCAAACGTCAACTGCGCGTCCACGGCGTGCAAGGTGTACGTGCCGGCCCGGTCGATCTTGCAACCAGTGAACGTCGCCACTCCGTTCACGGCCTGCAGGGGAGTGGCGTTCGTGCACGAGAGCAGTGCGCCATTCGGTGTCGTGATTGTCAACGTCACGCCGCTCGCGTCCGCCGTAACCGTGTTGCCGGCGACGTCTTCGACCTTGACAACAGGCTGGGTGGTAAAGGCCACGCCGCCGGTCGCCGCGTTCGGCGAGGTCGTGAACACCAGCTTCGTCGCGCCGGCCGCAGTGATGCTCAGGGTGTGGCTGGTCGCCGCGGCCAACCCCCCGTCGGCCGCGTGCAACCTGTAGAGGCCGGACAGGTCGATCCGGCAGCCTGCGAACGTCGCCACTCCGGCCGTTACCGCGACGGTGGCGTTCGTGCAGGTCAGGGCCGCGCCGGCGGGAGTCGAGGGTTGCGTGATGGTCAGCGTCACGTTACCGGTGTTGGTGGTCGAGACCGTGTTGCCGCCGAGGTCTTGCACCGCGACGACGGGCTGTGTCCCGAAGGCGACGCTACTGGCCGCACCGCTGGGCGACGTCGTGAAGCCGAGCCGCGCGGCGCCTCCGACCGAGATGGTCAACGTGTTGCTGGTTGCGGATGTCAACGCCCCGTCCGTCGCACGCAACGTGTAGTCGCCGGCCAAGTCGATCCTGCAACCCGCGAACGTTGCGACTCCCGCCGCCGCCCGCAGCGGGCCGGCGTTCGTGCAGGAGAGACGCGCGCCGGCCGGCGACGTGATGGTCAACCTCACGGAGCTCGTATCAGTTGCAACGGTCGCGCCGGACGCATCTTGCACGGTCACCGCGGGCTGCGACGCGAAGGCCACGCCGCCGGTCGAATCGCTCGGCTGCCGCGTGAACGCCAACCGCGTCGCGGGCCGCGGAGGGATGGTGGGTACGGCTACGGCTGCCAAGCCGACGATCGGTTGGTTGAGCGCGATGCCGCCGGTCGAGCCGTGGAACGTGGCGTCGCCGAAGGAGAAGATTCCTCCGTCGGCGGCGACGAACCAGTAGCCGTTGCCGGACGGCGTTGCGGCCATGCCGACGATCGGTTGGTTGAGCGTGAGGCTGCCGGTCGAGCCGTGGAATGCGGCGTCGCCGAAGGAGAAGATTCCTCCGTCGGCGGCGACGAACCAGTAGCCGTTGCCGGACGGCGTTGCGGCCATGCCGACGATCGGTTGGTTGAGCGTGAGGCTGCCGGTCGAGCCGTGGAATGCGGCGTCGCCGAAGGAAAAGACTCCTCCGTCGGACGCGACGAACCAGTAGCCGTTGCCCGACGGGGTCGCGGCCATGCCCACGATCGGGCGATTCAAGGTCATCGCCCCGGTCGAGCCGTGGAAGCCGGCGTCGCCGAAGGAGAAGATCCCGCCGTCGGACGCGACCATCCAGTAGCCGTTGCCCGACGGGGTCGCGGCCATGCCCACGATCGGGCGATTCAAGGTCATCGCCCCGGTCGAGCCGTGGAACGCGGCGTCGCCGAAGGCGAAGATGCCGCCGTCCGACGCGACCATCCAGTAGCCGTTGCCGGACGGGGTCGAGGCCATGCCGACGATCGGTTGGTTGAGCGTGATGGAGCCGGTCGAGCCGTGGAATGCGGCGTCGCCGAATGAGAAGATGCCGCCGTCCCTCGCGACCATCCAGTAACCGTCGTTCGACGACCCGGCCTGCGCGTGCACGGAGCTGTCGGTCACAACTCCGGATGCGGTGTTCCCCGCGACGACGCCCGCGGTGGTCCGAGCGAATGCCGCGGGCATGAAACCGACGACGAACGCGACCACGGCGATGAGCGTCACGAACGCCCGACGTGCCTGAGGCATGCAAGAGCCTTCCGGTTATCCGGACGACTCGCGTGACTTGACGAGACGCACGGCGCGCAGCCTCCCCGGAGATCCCGAGTGGGCGGCGCGATCGTGCTCCCCAGCCGTCACCAGCGCGTTACAAGCGGGCGGCGCGAAGACTTCTCGTCAGCGCGTTAGCTGACGGTCAGCGTGCCGTTCATGAAGGTGTGGATGTTGCAGTGGAACTTGTACGTGCCGGCCGCCGGCGCGGGGAAGGTCGCCGTCTTTCCGGCGTCGATCGTCACGTCGAAGCCGCCGCCGTCCTGGGTGACGGTGTGCGTCACAGAGGCGTCGTTCTTCACCGTCACCGTCGATCCGGCCTTCACCGTTGTCACGTGGAAGGTGAATTTGGAGTCGATCGTGATCTGGGCGGCGCCCGAACTGGTCGCCGCGGGCGTCGTGCTCTTGCTGCTGCTCCCGCAGGCGGCGAGGCCGAACGCGAGGGCGGCGATGGCGATGAACGTGAGGACGCGTCGTTGCATGCCAGGAATACGGCGCGAGGGGCGCGCGCGGTTCAACGCGGTTCAACCCTTCTCACGGGGCAGGCCGAGCGTGCGCTCGCCGATCACGTTCCGTTGGATCTCGTTGGTGCCGGCCCAGATCGAGCTCGCCTGGTAGTAGAGCCAGGAGCGCTGCCAGGCGCCGTCGCCGGGATTGCGATCGGCGCCCCGCCAGAGGGGTTGCGCGGGTCCCACGACTGCCATCGCGGTGTCGTGCAGCCGCTTGCTCATCTCGCTCCACCACAGCTTGTTGATGCTGCCGACGGGCCCGGGCTCGGCGCCCTTCGCGGTGCGAGAGATCGATCGCCAGTTGTGCAATTGAAAGATGCGGACTTCGACGAAGGCCTGGGCGAGCCGGCCCGCGAGCCGCGGATCGTCGAGCGCGTCGTGCTCGAGGCCGAGCCGCCACAGCTCGTCGAGCAGCTGCGTGTGGGCGACGAGCTGGCGCGGGTTGACTCCTCGTTCGTGTGTCAGCGTCGAGTTCGCGACGCGCCATCCTTCGTGGAGCGGTCCGACCAGCTGCTCGTCGGCGACGAACACGTCGGAGAGGAAGACCTCGTTGAACTCGGACTCGTCGGTGATCTGGCGCAACGGACGCACGTCGACTCCCGGCGCGTGCATGTCGATCGCGAGCGCGGAGATGCCCTTGCTCTTCGGCGCGTCGGGATCGGTTCGGGCCAGGCACCATCCCCAGTCGGAGAACTGGGCGTAGCTCGTCCACACCTTCTGGCCGTTCACCACGAATCCGCCATCGACCTTCGTGGCACGCGTGGTGAGCGAGGTGAGGTCGCTCCCCGCGCCGGGCTCGCTGAACAGCTGGCACCAGATCTCGGATGCGTCGAGGATGCGCGGCAGCCACCGCGTCTTTTGCTCCGGGGCGCCGTGAGCGAGCAGCGTGGGCCCGACGAGGTTCACGCCGATGCGGCCGACGAGCTCCGGGGCGCGGGCGCGCGCGAGCTCCTCGGTCACGATGTAGTGCTCGACCGGGCCGCCACCGCGACCGCCGTACTCCCGGGGCCACGCGACGCCGACGAGCCCTCCGCTCGCGAGCTTCGCCTGCCAGGCACGACCGAACGCGACTTCGTCAGCAAGGTCGTCGAAGCGCGGCGGCAAGCCCTTGCCGTACTCCCACGGGAGGTTCGCACGCAGCCAGTCGCGTACTTCGTCGCGTAACGCGGCTTCGGTAGGAGTCGCGCGCAGATCCATGTCGCGCGGAACCTAGTTCAGACGCGTTGATCGATCGGCACGTACTTGCGCTCGACCGGCCCGGTGTAGATCTGCCTCGGGCGACCGATCTTGGTCTTGGGGTTCTCGTTGCCCTCCCACCAGTGCGCGATCCAACCGGGAAGGCGACCGATCGCGAAGAGCACGGGGAACATGTCGGTGGGGAAGCCCATCGCCTCGTAGATCAGCCCGGAGTAGAAGTCCACGTTCGGGTAGAGGCGCCGCTTGATGAAGTAATCGTCCTGGAGGGCGATGCGCTCGAGCTCGATCGCGACGTCCAGGAGGGGGTTTCTTCCGGTGACCTCGAACACCTCGTCGGCGATCCTCTTGATGATCGTCGCCCTCGGGTCGAAGTTCTTGTACACGCGATGCCCGAATCCCATCAGCCGCTTCTCGCCCTTTCCGTTCTTCACCTCTTCGATGAAGGCCGGGATGCGGGAAACC
>JALYLU010000113.1:0-8341 GCA_030774075.1 Actinomycetota bacterium
CATCCCCAGCTCCTGGGCCAACTCGGTCACCGGCCGCTCACCCGCCCGCAGCAGTACCAGGATCTCCCGGCGCTGCGGCTCGGCGATCGCGTTGAAGACGTCCGACGTCGTCGCTGCTCGTGCCATGAGTGCCATCATATGCCGATATCGGCATGCGTCAAGCCGGAGGAATCAGGCGGGTCTTGTCAGCGTAGTGGTCGTACTCCTGCTTGCGTCTTGTGAGATCGGTTTCGTAGTACGATTGCTCCGTGTGGAGATCCATCCGTCGGCGCTCAAGCACGGGGTACCGGTCGAGGACATCGAACACGCGGTGCGCAATGCCATGGTGCGCGACGATTTGGACGACGACATACGCCTGTATCTGGGACCGGGTCGCAGTGCGTCGCTGCTCGAGGTGATCGTCGTGGTGCGAGGAGGCGACCGCCCGGAGTTGGCGATCCACGCGATGCCGATGCGAGAGAAATACCGACGACTCCTGCCGGGAGGGTGACGATGGCGAAGAAAAAGGACTACGGACGAACGGCAAGTGGTGAGCCGATCACCGACGAGCTCGTCGAGAAGCTGGCTGCGAAGGCCGAAGCGGGCTTCGACGTCGACGAGATCCTTCGCCGGCGCGGTGGACGGCCCGCGATGGGATCGTCAGCGGCATCGGTGGAGTCGGTGCGGCTCGATCCCGAGCTCAGCGAAGCGTTGCGTGAGCGCGCCGAGACCGAAGGGCGCACGAACTCGGAGCTCATCCGCGACGCGCTGCGTCGATACCTGCAGGCGAGTTAGATCAGCGGCCGAACGCGGCGCGCGCTAACCAACGGAGAACCAATTCTCCGCCACAGCACGGTCAAGGGCGGACACCGACGGATGACGCGTGCGCGTCGTCGCTGGTAGCGTCGTACGCGACAACACAGCCGAGGACCGAGCGAACAACTCGGTTCGTCCGAGCGGCGCTACGGATCAGAAGGTTGGGGGTTCGACTCCCTCCGAGCGCGCTGAACGGTTCCGCTGGTCCTGCCACTCGATGAATGGCGCGCCGAACTCGGGAAGTCCCGCGAGCCGCTTAGATGCTTCGCGTAGGAGCCCGGCGCGCCTTGAAACGCATCACGACACGCCCGAGCCCCGGGCGTACGGAGACGTCGACGACGGGGAGACGCTCCAACTCGGCTCGGAGTTCGTCGATCCCGACCATGCGGTGGTCGGCGTCCTCGGCCCGATGGAGCCATCGCATCGCGCCCGCGGCGACGAGGTCATAACCGAGCAGCAACCCGCCCGGACGCAGCACGCGCACCGCCTCGGTCAGCGCTTTCTCCCAGGCGACGGTGTGGTGGAGCATGATCCAACTGAGGACGGTGTCGAAGCTGGCGTCGCCGAAGGGGAGCGCCGTGGCGTCGGCTTGGCGAGCGGTGATTCGGGTGCCGAAGCCGGCGAGGTTCTTGACCGCGGTCGAGACCATGGCCTGGTCGAAGTCGGTGACGCACATAGTGATGGCGGGCGTCGTGGCGAGCAGCTCTTCGGCCATTGCGCCACTTCCTGCGCCGATCTCCAGGACCTCGCCGCCGAGCCGCGTGCCCTGGAGGGCCCAGGGCAGCACGAGATGGCGCGTGAAAGCGCGCCACGGGGCGCTGCGGCAGAAGGCCTTCTCAACCCGCGACATCGCCGGCACGTGCCGAGGCTAGAACGGGTTCGTCGTTCGAGCCGGCTCGTTGCGAGGTCGGGTAAGGCCACCTCGCTCCCCGAAACTTGCGTAATTACGCGATTAGAGGTGTGTGATCCGCGCCAGCTGATCGGATGATGCACCAGCGTTCACGATCTCGACTTGTCGAGGTAGAGGAGCAGCTTGTGCGCGGCGAGCATGACCTCGGTGTGCTCCCACTCGGCGGCCCGGTAGTAGCAGGCGATCAAGCCCATGCGGTGCAGACGGCGGAAGTCACCGAACGCGAAGGCATAGCGGGCCTTGGTCTCATCGGGCGCGCCGTCGGTGAGCGCGAGGTGCCAGGACGCGTACTCCTCCCAACCGTGGGTCTCGAGGAAGGCGTTCTGCTCGGCCGCGCGTGGCTGGACGTCAGCCCACCGGGTGCGCACCCTGTACTGGTGGGCGTCGATCAGTTCACGAGCCTTGGCGACACCCCGCTTGTTCACCCGGTAGGCGGCCATGGGTTCAGTCTTGCCCGAGGCTGTCCGGGCTTTGGAAGTGTCGGCTTCCAGAGTGCGGGTGGACGAACGCGATTGCGTGGTGGAAGTTCGTCGGCGGCGAGCGTGGCGACGAAGTCGGCGCCGGCCGGGATCGAAAGGTCGATGGCGTGCGGGTTGTCGCCGGAGAGGGCGACAACGTCAGGCGAAGGCGACGCTGCGCCGTTTGCTTCGCTAACGCGCCGTCGGTCAGTGGGGCAACTGTGCGCCCGCGAGCGCGACGACCACTCCGACTGATCCGGCCAGGAGCAACGTGAGCACCACGCCGCGTCGCAGGAGAATAAGCAGGACGGCCGCGCCGGCGAGCACGGCGTATTGCCAGGGTTCGGCGATTGCGACTGCAAGCGGAATCGCGGAGCCGAATATCGCGCCGATCGCTGCCGGACCCGCGCCATCGAGGAAGGAGCGTGCACGGACGTCGCTGCGGATGCGATCGAAATGACGTGCGCCGAAGAGTACGAACGCAAACGACGGAGCGAAGGCAACGGCCACCGCAAGCAGTGCGCCGCCGACGCCTGCAGCCGCATAGCCGACGACCGCGACGGTGAGGACGACCGGCCCGGGTGTGATCTGACCGAGCGCAACGGCATTGAGGAACTGGGGATTGGTCATCCAGTGGTAGTGGCTCACGGCGTCGGATTGCATCAACGGAACGATCACGAACCCGCCGCCGTAAGACAGGGCGCCAACCTTGAAGGCGACCCACAGGAGCGAAGCCAGCACGCCTCCGCTGGCCACGGACGTGGCGAGCAACGGGAACGGAGCGATCGCGGGCGTAGTCGCGCCGGGCTTGGTGGGGCGCTGTGCGATGAGTTCTGCGACACCGGAGCCCAACAGGATGAGCACGAGCCACGCGCCGACAGTCGCGGCCGCGACTCCTCCGAACGCGAGGTAAGTGATTCGTCGAGCCACACTCGCGTTTTGTGGGCGGCGCCGACTGCCCGACAGCAGACCACGTCCCGCATGCACGGCAACCGCCGCGACCGCGGCGCCGGCACCGGCGCTGGCTCCCTTCACCCACAACGGTGGAGACCCGGCCAGGAACAGCGCCGCCAGGCCGAGGATTGCGACGAGGCCGGGAACGATGAACGCCAGCCCACCCGCAATGGCTCCTGGACGACCGCGGACGCGCCACGCGCAGAAGATGGCGAGTTGAGTGGAAGCCGGACCGGGAAGCAGATTGCATGCCGCGATCGCGTCCTCGAAGTCACTCGGCGCGAGCCATCGTTTCCGTTCGACGCACAGGTCACGCAGCAACGCGATGTGCGTGGGCGGTCCACCAAACCCGAGGCATCCGATGCGGCCCCACTGCCGCACGACATCGAGCAGGGTCGGAGTCGGGGCGGATGACTCATTGTCTTCCGGATCGGACGGCGTCATCCTGCTCGCGACGGCGTGCCCGGCTCGACGAATACGCGGTCACAAACGCAACGTCGGCTCACGACGCAGCGGGTTGAAAGAGTTCGATCGGGTTGCCGGCTGGGTCGTCGAAGAGAATCTGGTAGCCGCCGGGTCCGGTCACGACGTCATTGCGGAACGTGAGTCCGGCGGCGCGGAGTCGCGCGACTTCGGCAGTGATGTCGTCGACTATCAGGTGTATCCGGTTCCATCCACCGGGGCTGGGCTGCCGACCGTCGGGCATCGGTCGCCCAGCCGAACTCGCCGGGCCGCTCAGCAACAGCCGCAGATTGCCGCGCTTGACGTCGGCGAACGCCGGAATTGCGCTGCTCAGGAGTTCGAAGCCGAGATGCGTCGTGTAGAAGTCGATGGCAGCCTCGACGTCATCGACCATGTAGCGGACGCTGACGATGTGGTCTTGCACAGTCATTTCACCTCCTGAATCGTTGCCTCGATGAGTTGGACAAGGAAGCGGGTTCGCGTCGCGAGTTCCGCGGCCGTGCGCTGGAAAGCCGGATACGTCGCACGGTTGGAGCCTCTGTCAGCCGAAGGGTCCGCGATGCTCCAATGGATGGCCTCGGACGGCCCATCGAACTCGGGACAGATCTCACGCACGCGGTCGCAGAGCGTCACAACGAAGTCGAAGCGCTCATTGATGAATTCGTCCAAGTGCTTCGTGCGGCGCCCTTCGATGTCGATGCCGCGCTCGCGCATCGCGCGCACCGCATTGGGGTGCAAGCGGGAAGGGTGACTACCAGCGCTGAAGGCATCGACGGTGTTGTTCGTTTGATGTTGCAGGAGCGCTTCGGCCATCTGCGATCGCGCTCCATTTCCCGTGCAGAGGAACAGCACGCGCGCCGGCACCGACAATGGGTGGGTGCGCCCAGCCGGCCATCGCGGCATCAGCCGCAGCCCGGGATGCAGCGACCCGCCGGTCGCAGCAAGTAGTTCCTCGCAGCGGGCGAGGTTCGCCGTGTAGAACGCGTCTCGCCGATCCGCTGAGCTGCGACGCATCGAAACCAACTGATCCGAACGCAGACGACCCAAGTGGTACGAGACGAGGCTTTGTGGCTCGTCAACGGCGCCAACCAGTTCCCGAACCTGCCGGTCACTCCTGGCGAGTTCGCTGAGCAGGCGCCAGCGAACGGGATGACTCGCGAGTTGCAGAAACCCCGGAGGGAGAGACAGAGACTCGTGACCCACGAACGCCACGGTACATCAAGCTGGCTTGATCGATCAAGATGGTTTGATACGTTGTACTGCGACAGCCCGGCGCCGCTGAACGACCTCGCCGAGCGCGTCAACGGTTGGGTACGTCACGATGCCGGGCCACCCCGTCTGAGGCGACTCCGGATCACGCGTCCCTGCGGGCAGGTAGCGCATTGAGGGTCGTGAGCGCGCGTGCCAAGCCCCAGCTGTCACCGACCGCGCGTGCCACGTCGGCCGCCTCGGTAAGAAGCGTCGTGGCCTCGTCGACGTGACCCGCGTCAGCAGCCAGCTCACCGAGCGTTCTTGTGACCGAGGAGCGATACGCGCCGGGCACGGCACCGGCACGCGCAACGCGGCGAGCCTCCTCGAGCGCGGATGACGCGGACATCAGGTCGCCCGTGGCCCGCTCCACGGTCGCGACCGCCTCGAGCGCGCACACGATCAGCAATGGTCCCTCCAGCAGACGCGCCAGAGCAAGACTCTCGTCGGCCTGCCGGCGCGCGTGCTCGAGATCTCCGAGTTGCACCGACGCGACGGAAAGGAGCCACAGGAAGTACGAGATGAACCACGAGTCACCAATCGACCTGCAGATTTCGAGTCCTTCTTCGCCCGCGTCGCGAAGTGTCTCGAGGTCGTCCTGGCGGCTCGCGGTCAGCGCCATCCCGAACAGAGCCATGCGAACTCCTTGCTCGTCCTGCGCGTCGCGGGCGATTGCCAAAGCCTCCCCCGAGATCTTCTCGGCCAGCTCGAGCTCGCCGACCAACGGCAGGATCGAGCCGAGGGTCCCCAACGCGTCGGCGAGACACCATCCGTCGTCGATCGCGCGTGCCTCGACGATGCTCTCCTCGAGCAGCCGCCGCGCGGAGGGCAGCTCGTTGCGGAAGAAGGCAAGCAGGCCGAGCACGACCAGCGACCTCGCGATCAGGCTCCGATCGGACGCACGCCGGGCGAGGTCGACGGCTTCGTGGAGCAGCGGCTGTGCCGCCTCGTCCTCGCCGAGCACCGTGGCCAGTAACCCCGCCGACCACAGCGCCTTCGCCCGCACCGGATCCGCCGCGGTGGCGATCGACAGCAGCTCCGCAGTCCGGTCGAGTCCTTCGCGGTAGAGCCCGCGCGCGAACCAGAGTTGAGCGAGCGCGCCGGTCAGTCGCAGCCCGCGTTCGCAACGCTCCGGCCGCTCGCTCGACCATGTCAGCGCGGCGCGAAAGTTGTCGAGGTCTGCCGTGAGCCGCTCGAACCACTCGCGCTTCCTCGGTCCGAAGAGGTGTGCTTCCGTGCGCTCCGCGAGCTCGACGTAGTGGTCGCTGTGCGTCATGCGAGTCGTCTCGAGCTCGTCCGCGAGCAGGAGCTGGTCTGCGGCGTAGTGGCGGACCGTCTCCAGCAGGCGATACCGCGTGCGTCCAGACGCCTCGTCGCTCTGTACGAGGCTCTTGGTGGTCAACGCGGTGACGTGGTCGATCACCTCCGAGACGCCAATCGGCTCGCGACCACAAACCGCCTCAGCGGCATCCATGTCGAAGCTCCCTGCGAATACGGCGCATCGTGCCAGGGTGCGCTGCTCGGACATCGAGAGGAGGTCGTACGACCAATCGATCAGCGCCCGGAGCGTCTGCTGGCGCGGGAGCGCGGATCGAGCGCCGCGAGTGAGCAGGCGGAAGCGCTCATCGAGTCGGTCCTTCAGCTCGTCGAGTGTCAGCGCGCCCGCGCGCGCCGCGACGAGCTCCAGCGCCAGCGGGATGCCATCGAGCCGCCGGCAGATGTCGGTGACTGCCTCGGCGTTGATCGCGTCGACGATGAATCCTGGCTGCTGCGCGCGAATGCGCTCCACGAGGAGTTGGACTGATTCGAACGCCACCAATCGCGCCGGATCGCGAGCGCCGGGGTCGGGCACGCTCAGCGACCCAAGCCGGTACACCGATTCACCGTCGACGCCGAGTGGTTCACGGCTCGTTGCAAGGACGGTGACGCCGGCGCACGAACGCAGCAGCCCGTGCACCAGCTCCGCGCAGGCGTCGAGCAGATGCTCGCAGTTGTCGAGCACGAGCACCATGTCGCGCTCCCGCAGCGCGTTGATCAACTCACCCGGCACGTCTCGGGCACCTTCGGTCCGCACGTCGAGCGCCGTCGCGACAGTGGAAGCCACCAACTCGGGATCGCGCACGGAGGCCAGCTCGACGAACCAGACCCCGTCGCCGAAGGCGCCGACGACATGCTCGGCTACTCGCAACGCGAGGCGCGTCTTGCCGCAGCCGCCCGCGCCCGTCAACGTGACGAGCCGTTGCCGCTCCAGCAGCGCGCGCACTGCACGCGCCTCGGTCTCGCGGCCCACGAAGCTCGTGAGCTGCGCCGGCAGGTTGTGGCGCGGGCGATCGACCGACCGAAGTGGACGCGTGACATCCTCCAGGCCGGCGCCACATACATGGAACACCTGCTCGAGCCGCCCGAGGTCCTTCAGCCGATGCTCACCAAGGTCGCGGAGCCAGACGCCGGACGGGACGTGCTCGCCGAGAGACAGTCGTGCCGACGCCGACACGAGCACCTGGCCACCATTGCCAATTGCCATCAATCTTGCAACCCGATTCACAGTCGGCCCGAAAAAGTCATCGTCCCGCCGTGTGCACTCACCGGTGTGGATCGCCATCCGCGCCCGGATTGTCACGGGTGGCGGCCATGGTTCCTCTTGCAACGCCAGTTGTGCCGCGGCCGCGGCGCGTACGCAATCAGACGCCGCTTCGAACGCCGCACAGAACGCGTCGCCGACGGTCTTGAAGACGACTCCACCGCAACCTTCGATGGCACGATGCAGCAGCGCGTCGTGCCGCGCGAGCGCCACTTCCATCGCGTCAGGGTTGTTCTCCCATATTCGAGTGCTGTCTTCGATGTCCGTGAACAAGAACGTCACGACGGACCGCGTGGCCATCACAAGAGTTTGCACCATCGGTGTTGGCGCGGCGCTAGACCCGCCGCCGGACGTGCAGCAGGTACTCCTTTCGGTCAAGCGGATTGTGGTCTGTTCGTGGCCGCGTCGGGCTCGTGCCGCGGACCGGTTGGTAGCCGTCGAAGGCGCATTCGAGCACCCCTTCGCCGCGAGTCAGCGCCGGCAGCTGCTGCTGTAACTCGTGCACTCGAGCCGCCGGGATCTCACCTTCCAGCGTGCACGACGAACCCCGCAGTATCGGCGTTTGCGGAACGGCCTGCAGCTGTGCGAGTAGCCGCAGTGCCGGTCCCAGCGACGATGCCGGGCCGTCGAGATGGAAGCGGTGAATCGGCTCGCACACGACGGTGCGGGCCTGCTTCAGCGCGCTCATGAGGACGAGCGGCGTCAGCTTGCGGAAGTCCCCGGAAGTGCTCCCGGGCGACGTATAGCCGGAATGCGTCATCGTGACCGTGCAGTCGCTGATCCGCCATCCGTAGATGCCTTGTTGCAGCGTCTTCTGCACTGTGTCCTCGACCGCATTCCGGAAATCCTCGACGGTCTTGTAGACAAAGAGCGGGATCGACCCGAGCTCGACGTCCAGCCGGAATCCCACGCCGGAGTTGATTGCGGTGGGCT
>JALYLU010000113.1:8351-9582 GCA_030774075.1 Actinomycetota bacterium
CGAGGAACGGATTGGACGCCTCGCCGAGCATCTCCACGGCCGCACCGGTGCCGACGGGCCGTTCGATGCAGATCGTCGTCGTTTCGCGGAATTCGACGTCGATGTTGAAGTCGTTCGCCAGCGTTTTCTGGATGACCTCTTTCTGCACCTCACCGTAGAGCGAGACGAATAACTCTTGCCGAATATCGTCCTGCCGTAGGTTGATCAAAGGGTCCTGCTCGACGAGCTGGCTGAGCGCAACGCGTAGCGCACCCTTGTCGACCGGGCGGCGGGGAACGACGACCGTTTCCAGCGTCGGCGGAGCGAAATGATGACCCTCCGAGGTCGTTCGCGATATGCCGATCGCATCGCCGATCTGGATATCGACCAGACCCCAGAGCTTTCCGATCTGCCCGGCGGCGAGCGACGCGCGCTGGACGGCCTTGCCTCGGTCGAAAACGCGGATCGCGGTGACCTTCCGCTCGTACTCGCGACGGAAGCGCAGCCGATCTCGCGTTCGCACTCTTCCGGAGAACATGCGGACGTAGGCGATCCTTTCCCCGCCCGAACCCCGTTCCACCTTGAAAACCGCGCCTGACACCGGGCCATCGACATCGCCGACGGTTGCAGGTAGCAACTCCGCGATGCCGGCGATCAGCGAATCCACGCCCGCGCCCGTGATTGCCGAGCCGAAGAACACGGGATGCACCAGCGCCTGTTTGGTCTGCGCGGCAAGCTCGTCTCGCAGTCGGCAGTACGAAACTGTCGTCTCGTCGTCGACGTACGCGCCGAGGAGCGCATCGTCGTGGTCGGCAAGCAAATCGGCCAGTCGATCCGTAAACGCAACGTCGGCTGCGCCGTAAGGCGTGAAATCAGGACTACGCGTGCCGAGGTCGCGCGCCGATCCCATCGGGATGATTGCCGGCGTCAGGCTCTCGGAGATTTCGTGCAGTACGCGTTCATATCGCGCGCCGCCGCGGTCGATCTTGTTCACGAAAATGAGAGTGGGAATGTGTAGCCGCTGCAGGGTCCGCATCAACACGCGGGTCTGGGCCTGGACTCCCTCGACTGCGGAGATCACCAGCACGGCGCCGTCGAGCACGCTCAACACCCGTTCCACCTCGGCAATGAAATCCGGGTGGCCGGGCGTGTCGATCAGGTTCACCGTGACGTCATCGACAATGAACGACACGACGGCGGACTTGATCGTAATGCCGCGTTGCCGTTCGAGCGCCAACGAATCGGTCTGGGT
>JALYLU010000113.1:9592-10666 GCA_030774075.1 Actinomycetota bacterium
CTGGGTACTGCCGTCATCGACGCGACCGATCTCGTCGATGACACCGACTGCGTAGAGCAGCCGCTCGGTCAGGCTTGTCTTACCGGCGTCTACATGCGCCAAAATCCCCAGGTTCAACGTTCGCATCAAGCGCCATGTCCTTTGTATGGGTGACGATTCGCTCCCGGACGGACATGAACGCTCGGCGCATTTCGTTTCTCCTGGATCGATGGGCTGTTGTCGGGAGTGCAGCAGATGGCCACTCGGGAGGGCAACCGATTTCTCGGGGCACCGTCGGCGACGCCAAGGGCAGCTTCGTTCTGGCCGGTATCATGGGCAACCAGCTCGGCACGTTTCGCGGTGAGCGCGGCACCGGGGGAGATGTAGTGGCGAGGAGCAGACGTCGGACTCGCGCCGTCATCGGTGGTGTCGTCGTCCTGGTTTTGATCGCGGCTGCCGGAACCATCTTCGCGCTCGACTACCACAAGGCGCGCTCCAACGCGGAGCAGAAGAAGGAGGAGACTGCCAAGCAGAAGGCGGCGGCCGGCCTCCAAGTCAGCGGCGTCGTCACGACCGTCGACGAAACCTCCGTCACACTAAGCATCCAGAACGGTCAATCGCGCCGTCTGACGACGACGCGATCGACGCGCGTACTGAACGCCACTGCGGGAGTTGACAGCGACGTCAAGCCGGGGACTCGTGGGCTCCTCCGAATGAAGCCCGGAAGTCCGGGCGTCGCTCAGGAGGTTCTCGTGCTCCCACTCACTGCGCGGATCGGTCTCCCCGTCGTCAAGGCCGGCTTCGGATTCGTATGGCTGCGAACGAAAACGGGACAGCTGGCGGCGAAAGTCAGCGTGGTCGGTGCCGCGGTCGACAACGCGGCTGCCGCGCCGCGAACCGATATCACATCCGGCGCAAAAGTCATCGCGCACGTGCAAACCACCACGACGAAACCGGTTCGCCTCGTGGCAACTGACATCGTGATTCTGCCGTCGACCTCGACGTTCTTGGGCTGATCGGAACGCGTCGCCCACGCAATCGGCTAGTCCAGCTCACCGAACGCGAGCGCGTACGCGACGGCCGTGAGAGACATGC
>JALYLU010000114.1:0-889 GCA_030774075.1 Actinomycetota bacterium
GTCGGGAGTCGATCGACGTCGCGCTGGAGCTCTCCGAGAGTCGCAAGCCCGGCGCCCGGATGGTCGTCACCGGTTGCATGGCCGAGCGCTACGGCGACGAGCTGGCGGCCGCGTTGCCGGAAGCCGACGCGGTCGTCGGATTCGCCGACGAGGCCGCGCTCGTCGATGTCGTCATGCGCGGCCGGAAGCCGGAGGGCGTGCGCGACCTGCTCGAGTTGCCGCGCCCGGCGCCGAGCGCGCCGTGGGCGTACGTGAAGGTTGCGGAAGGCTGCGATCGCGCGTGCGCGTTCTGCGCCATCCCGTCGTTCCGCGGGAAGCAGCGGTCGCGCTCGCCCGAGGCGATCGAAGCGGAAGTGCGCGGCCTCGTCGAGCAGGGGGCGGCCGAGATCGTGCTCGTCGCGCAGGATCTCGCATGGTACGGACGCGACGCCGGCGAACCGGGTGCCCTCGCGCCGCTGCTGCGCCGGCTCGATCCGCTGCGCGCGCACGGCCTCGCCCGTGTCCGGTTGCTCTATCTCTACCCGTCCGAGGTCAAGGACCCCCTCGTCTCGACGATGCTCGAGCTGCCTTCCGTTGTCCCCTACTTCGATCTCTCGCTGCAGCACGCGGCACCCGGGCTATTGCGCAGGATGAAGCGCTGGGGGAGTGGTGAGCGCTTCTCCGAGATCATCGCGGCGATCCGCGCCGAGGAGCCCGACGCCGCCTTCCGCTCGTCGTTCATCGTCGGCTTCCCCGGTGAGACCGACGCCGACTTCGAGCGCGCGCTCGAGGTTGCGGCCGAGGCCGACTACGACGCGGCGTACACGTTCGTCTTCTCGCCCCGTCCGGGAACCGAAGCGGCCGCGATGGTCGAGCAGTTCGTTGCCCCCGAGGTTGCGCGGGAACGGAT
>JALYLU010000114.1:899-10641 GCA_030774075.1 Actinomycetota bacterium
CCTCGATGAGGTGCGCCTCGACTGGGCCGGCTTCTTTGCGTTCTCGCGCGAGGACGGCACGGTGGCCGCGGGTTTCGCTGGTGGCGTCGCGGACTCGCTCGTGCACGAGCGACTGCGCGAGTGTTCCGCGGTGCAGGAACCGATCACCGTCGCGGAGCGCGCGGCGCTCGTCGGGCGCGAGATCGAGGTGCTGGTCGACGGGATCGACGACGACGATGTCATGGTCGGGCGTACGCATCGTGAAGCGCCCGAGATAGACGGTGTCGTCCGGTTGGTCGGCTCCGGCGACGTGTTCGCGCGTCCGGGCGCGGTCGTGCGCGCCACGGTGTGCGGCGTCGAGGGTCCCGACCTCGACGCGAAGGTCTCCGGGTGACGGCCGCAGCACCGATGCCGAGCCGCGCGAAGAAGCGGTTCGGACAGGGGGCGCTGGCGACGCCGGCGAACGCCCTCACGCTCAGCCGGATCGCCGTCGCGCTGCCGACGCTGGCGCTGATCCGCAGCCGCGGCTCGGAGTGGTTGACGGTCGCGCTGTGGTTCGCGATCACCGCGAGCGACAGCCTCGACGGCTGGCTGGCGCGACGCGACGGCGCGACCCGATCAGGCGCCTTCCTCGACCCGGTCGCCGACAAGCTCATCGTGCTCGGGGGATTGGCCGTGCTCGCAGATCGCGGCGTGTTCGCGTGGTGGGCGGTAATGCTGGTCGTCGTGCGCGAGATCGGCATCAGCACGTATCGATCGGTCGCCGGCCGGCGTGGGATCGTGCTGCCTGCGCAGCGCCTCGGCAAGTACAAGGCGTTCGCCCAGTACTGCGCCGTCGGTTTCGTGCTGCTGCCGTTCACCGCCGACGCGGTCGGCTTCCAGCAGCTCGTGTTCGCGGCCGCGGTCGCGCTCACGCTCATTTCCGGGCTCCAGATCGTCCGGCGGGGATACATCGACTGGCAGCGCGCCGAGACCTGACCGAAGGGGCCACGAAGATGCGGTGTGAGGTTCTCGCGATCGGGACCGAGCTGTTGCTCGGCCAGATCGTCGACACGAACAGCGCGTGGATCGGCGAGCAACTGGCCGCGTCGGGGATCGACTCCTACGAGCATCGCGCGATCGGCGACAACCAGGCGCGCATTGTGGCCGCGCTGCGCGACCTGCTTGCGCGTTCCGACGGCGTGCTCGTGTGCGGCGGTCTCGGTCCGACGCAGGACGATCTCACGCGCGACGCGATCGCCGAGGTGATGGGCGTCCCGCTGGAGCGGCGCGAGGAGCTCGCCGAGTCCATCGCACAGATGTTCCGCGCCCGGGTGCGCGATATGCCGCAGAACAACCTCCGCCAGGCGGACGTTCCGGAAGGCGGCGACGCGATTCCCAACCCGATCGGGACCGCGCCGGGTCTGCTGTGCGAGCTGCCGGGCGACAAGGTCGTGTACGCGGTTCCGGGTGTGCCCTACGAGATGCAGCAGATGGTGCGCGATCACGTCATCCCCGATCTGCTGCGCCGGTCGGGTGAGGCAGCCGCGATCGTGTCGCGCTCGCTGAAGACCTGGGGCACGTCGGAGTCGGCGCTCGCGGAGATGGTCGCGCACCGGCTCGACGCGCTCGACGCCGGCGGCGGCAATCCGACAATCGCATTCCTCGCGCGCGGCATCGAGGGATTGGTGGTGCGTGTGACCGCGAAGGCCGCGACCGAGGCCGACGCCCGCGCGTTGGTCGACCTCGAGGAGAAGGAGCTGCGCCTCGTCCTGGGCGACCTGGTGTTCGGTGTCGACGACGAGACGATGGAGTACGCGGTTCTCGAACGCCTCCGCGGCCGAGGCTGGAGCCTCGGGATCGCGGAGTCGTTGACGGGTGGTCTGATCGGCGCCCGGATCGTCAATGTCGAGGGTGCGAGCGACACGTTTCGCGGAACGCTCGGCTGCTACGCGACCGACGTGAAGCGCGCACTCCTGGGTGTCACGGCAACGTCCGTCGTCAGCGACCAGGCGGCGCGGGAGATGGCGGAAGCCGCCCAGCGCGTGCTCGGCGCCGATGTGGGGATCGCCGCGACCGGTGTTGCCGGACCGACGGAGCAAGACGGTGTCGCGGTCGGCACGGTGTACTTCGGCCTCGCGATTCCGGGGCTGCCCACCGAGGTGGTGAGCACGCGTCTGCCCGGCGATCGCGAGCGCTTGCGGCAGTTCTCGACGATCTCCTTGCTCAACCTGCTGCGGCAGCGACTCGACGTCCTGGACGCACGATGATCGAGATCCAGGTCAACATCGACTGCGCGGACGCAGATGCACTCCGGGTGTTCTACTGCGAAGCCCTCGGGTACCGTCGGCACGGAAACGCCGGGCACTACGCATCGTGCATCCCCGGTGATCGCGCGAGCGGACCCAAGATCGTGTTCCAGCAGGTGCCGGAGCCGAAGGCGGTCAAGAACCGGATACATCTCGATCTCGTCGTCGACGACATCGAGGCGGAGTCGGTGCGCTTCGTCGCGCTCGGCGCGACGCGGGTGAGTGCGGAACCCGTGTGCGAGGACGGAGGCTGTTGGATCGTGATGCTCGACCCCGAGGGCAACGAGATCTGCCTTTGCGATAGTTAGTCCGGTGACGCGCGCGTTCGTCGCGATCCGGCCGCCGCATTCGGTGCTCGACGCGATAGAGGCGCGGGTCGCTTCATCGGCGATGTCCCGGGGACGAGCGACGGCGCGCGATCAGTGGCACCTCACGGTGCAATTCCTCGGCAACGATGCCGACCTTGCCGCGGTCGCGACCACGTTCGAGCTCGAGCCCCTCGATCTCGGTGCCGGGGAGATCCGTCTCGGCGGAGCGGACGCGCTCGGCCCGCGCCGGCGCGCGCGGATCCTCGCGCTCGGGCAACATGAGGGTGCCGAGTGGACTGCGGAGCTCGCCGCGCAGATCGAACGCCGGCTCGCGCCGCTCGGCCACGTGCGAGACGTTCGAGAGAAGGGGTTCCGGCCCCATCTCACGCTCGCCCGGTTCCGGGAGCCCACCGACCTGCGCCCATTGTGTGCGGCGATCGGTCCCGATCCGGTCGGTCACTCGTGGCGCGTCGACAAGGTCGTCCTCTACGAGAGCGTGCTGCGTCCGCAGGGTGCGCAGCACGTGGCCCGGGCGCACGTGCCCACCGGTCCCGGAGGTCCTCGAGATGATCCTTGAAGCGAACGCTTGTTCGATCTAGTGTGTCTCACACGCATGTGATTCACCCGCCCGGTGAGGTACCAGTAGCTGTCACACCCCCTCGTTAGGGTCGCCAGCACGACGACTTCCCCCGACCGAACGGAGTAAGGCCTTGGTGGCAGAGAGGGGTTCACAGGTGGACCGGGAAAAGGCGCTCGACATGGCGCTCGGCCAGATCGAGAAGCAGTTCGGCAAGGGTTCGATCATGAAGCTCGGGGAGCGAGGGCACGTGGGGATCGAAGCGATCCCGACCGGTGCGCTCGCGCTCGACCTCGCGCTCGGGATCGGCGGCTTGCCTCGGGGAAGGATCGTGGAGATCTTCGGGCCGGAGTCGTCGGGCAAGTCGACGCTCGCAACGCACGTCGTCGCCGAAGCGCAACGCAACGGTGGAGTGTGCGCCTACATCGACGCCGAGCACGCGATGGATCCGGTGTACGCGGCGGCCATAGGCGTCAACGTCGACGAGCTGCTGATCAGTCAGCCCGACACCGGGGAGCAGGCGCTCGAGATCGCCGACATGCTCATCCGTTCGGGCGCGCTCGACGTGCTGGTGATCGACTCGGTGGCCGCGCTCGTTCCCCGCGCCGAGATCGAAGGTGAGATGGGCGACACGCATATGGGCCTGCAGGCCCGGCTGATGAGTCAGGCGTTGCGCAAGCTCACCGGCAACCTCAACAAGTCCCGCACGATCGCAGTCTTCATTAACCAGCTGCGAGAGAAGATCGGCGTGATGTTCGGCTCCCCCGAGACCACGCCGGGAGGCCGGGCGCTCAAGTTCTACTCGTCGGTGCGACTCGACATCCGCCGGATCGAGTCGATCAAGGACGGTCCGGAGGTCGTCGGCAACCGGGTGCGAGTGAAGGTCGTCAAGAACAAGACCGCCCCGCCGTTCAAGCAAGCCGAGTTCGACATCATGTACGGCAAGGGCATCAGCCGAGAGGGCTCGCTGCTCGATGTCGGGGTCGAGCTCGGCATCATCAAGAAGTCGGGTGCGTGGTTCACGTACGACGGCGAGCAGCTCGGCCAAGGCCGCGAGAACGTGAAGAACTTCTTGGCCGACAACGTGGATCTCATGGTCGAGATCAGCGAGAAGATCAAGGACGCCTCCGGCCTCAACGACGTCGACCCCGCCGACGTCGACCTCACCGACGAACCCGACGCAGTCGAACAGGACGTCGACGCCTGAGCGGCTCCAGCTGTAATGACCGGGACGTGAGCTCCAGGGCCCGTCCCGGTCTGTGGCTGGGAGGCGACCCGTAGACTGGCTGCGTCATGACGCGGCGCTTCTACGTGCGTACCTACGGGTGCCAGATGAACGAGCACGACTCGGAGCGGATCGCGGGCGTGCTCACGGCCGACGGCATGGAGCCGACCGATGATCCGGCCCTTGCCGACGTCGTCGTGCTCAACACGTGCTGTATCCGGGAGAACGCCGACAACAAGCTCTACGCCCACCTCGGCGACCTGAAGGCCCTGAAGACGCACCGCCCCGACATGCAGATCGCGGTCGGCGGTTGCCTGGCGCAAAAGGACCGAGAAGGCGTGCGCGATCGGGCACCGCACGTCGACGTGGTGTTCGGCACGCACAACCTTGCGCACGCGCCCGAGCTGCTGCGCGACGCACGGAATCACGGTCCGGTCGTCGAGATCCTCGACGAGCACGAGGCGTATCCCTCGGCGCTCCCGACGCGGCGTGATGTCGACCACGCGGCCTGGGTCACCATTCAGATCGGCTGCGACAACGCCTGTGCGTTCTGCATCGTGCCGTCCATACGCGGGCGCGAGGTGAGCCGCCGCACGGGCGACATCGTGCACGAGGTCGAGGAACTCGCGCGCGACGGTGTGGTCGAGATCACGCTGCTCGGCCAGAACGTCAATTCCTACGGACGCGATCTCGGTCGCGGGCAGTTCCGTCCGCAATTCGCCGATCTCCTCCGGACGCTCGACGCGATCGACGGCATCGAGCGCATCCGCTTCACGTCGCCGCACCCCAAGGACCTGCGGCCCGAGACGATCGCTGCGATGGCCGAGTGCGCGCACGTGTGCGCGCACCTCCATCTTCCGCTGCAGTCCGGAAGCGACCACACGCTCGCGCGTATGCATCGCGGGTACACGGCGCAGAGGTATCTGCAGCGCCTACGCGCCGCCCGGGCCGCGGTTCCCGACCTCGCGGTGACGACCGACATCATCGTCGGGTTTCCCGGCGAGACCGAAGACGACTTCGCCCGCACCCTCGAGGTCGTCGACGAGGCGGGGTACGACGCCGCGTACACCTTCGTGTTCTCGCCGCGCGCCGGCACCGAGGCCGCGCGGCTGACCGATCAGTTCGTCCCGGCTGAGGTCGTGCACGAGCGGATGGCGCGCCTGGTAGAGGTCGTCGAGCGTCACGCGCTGCGGAAGCACGAGGCGCGTGTGGGTCGCACGGAGGAGCTCCTGGTCGAGGGCCCGTCGAAACGGGACGCGTCGACGTGGTCGGGCCGCACCGGCCAGAACAAGCTCGTGCACTTCGTGCCGGGTGAGGCGACGCGTCCCGGCGAGCTCGTCGAGGTCCGCATCACGAAGGCGGCGCCCCACTGGCTGCGCGGCGAGCTGGGGGCGCGCGTCAAGGCCGCGCCGCGGCGCCGCATGCGCATTCCGGTCGCGGTGGTGTGACCCGCCACCTCGCGATCGTCGGTCCGACCGCGTCGGGAAAGTCGGCGGTCGCGCTCGCAATCGCCACCGCGCTCGACGACGTGGAGATCGTGTCGCTCGACTCGATGCAGGTGTATCGCGGGATGGACATCGGATCCGCGAAGCCGTCGCCCGCCGAGCGAACCGCAGTCCGGCATCATCTCGTCGACGTGGCCGACCCGTCCGAGGAGTGGTCGGTGCGGGCCACCCAAACCGCGGCCCGCGCCGCGGTGGCCGACATCGAGGCGCGCGGCCGGCGTGCGCTGCTCGTCGGTGGGACCGGGCTGTATGTCCGGGCTGTCGTCGACGGGCTGCGCGTCCCACCGCGCGACGTCGACGTGCGCGCCGCGCTCGAGCGCGAGACCGCGACGGCTGTCGGTCTGGCGGTTGCGTATGGGCGGCTCGAGACGGCCGACCCGCTCGCCGCGTCGCGGATCGAGCCGGGGAACCGGCGCCGGGTCGTGCGCGCGCTCGAGGTGCTCGAGGCGACGGGGCGTCCGTTCTCCTCGTTCGGATCAGGTCTCACCGAATACGGTCCGCCCGCGTTCGATGTGGGTCTCGTCGGCGTGTGGCTGCCGAGAGCCGAGCTCGGACGGCGCATTGCGGACCGGTTCTGCGCCATGCGCGCCGAGGGCCTCGAGGCCGAGGTACGGGCGCTGGCGGGGCGGTCCGGTGGTCTCTCGCGCACCGCGGCACAGGCCATCGGGTACAAGGAGATCCTGTCCCTTCTGGCCGGCGAGATCGCGTCGCCGGCGGACGCGTTCGAGCTCGCCGTGCGCCGCACCCGTCGGTTCGCACGCCGCCAGCGGGTCTGGTTCCGGCGCGACCCGCGGATTCGCTGGGTCGGCACCGCGCGAAATCCGCACGACCTCGCGGTCGTTGTCCTGGCACTCTGGAGAGACGTCGCGATCGTCGCGGCCGACCGCGCATGACCTTGATGCACCTCGCCAAGTTGCACGCCACCGGGAACGACTTCCTCGTTCGGCTCGCGCTCGACGACGACGCGCGTCCGCTCGCGCCCGAGACGGCGCCGCGGCTGTGCGACCGACACCGAGGGATCGGCGCGGACGGGCTCATCACGATCGGGTCCGGCGACCCGGGGAGGGGTGCCGACTGCACGATGACGTTGCAGAACGCCGACGGTGGCGAGGCGGAGATGAGCGGCAACGGCATTCGCTGCCTCGCGTGGGTCGCCGCGCGCGCCGGTCTCGGCACCGCGTCCGAGCTCGTCGTCGAAACGGCGGCCGGACGGCGCGTCGTGGCCCTGGCCCGTGACGCCTCGGGTGACGTGATCGCGGCGGATGTCGACATGGGACCGGTCACGCTCGGCGAAGAGGACGTGTGCATCACCGTCGACGGGGTCGAGTATTGGGGCGACACCGCGAGCGTCGGCAATCCGCACCTCGTGTGCTTCGTCGTCGACCCGGACGTGGTGCCGGTCGCCAGTCACGGACCTCGCATCGAGCTCGACAGCCGTTTCCCGCACCGCACGAACGTCGAGTTCGTGCGCGTGCACCCGCCCGATGTCATCTACATGCGGGTCTGGGAGCGCGGAGTCGGCGAGACGCTGTCGTGCGGCACCGGTGCCTGCGCGGCGGCCGCGGTCGCGCACAGCCGAGGTGTCGCCGACGAGCGGGTACGGGTCCGGGTTCCGGGCGGCGAGCTCGAGGTCACGCTGGGCGAGACGGTCCGGCTGGGCGGTCCCGTCGTGCACGTGTTCGACGTCGACATCGACATCGACGCGGCGGTCGATCGGCGCGTCGAGCAGACCTCGTGACCGAGCCCGCACGCACGCACCAGAGTCGCCAACGCCGGCGGCTCACCGCGACCGAGGTCGATCTCGGCCGGGTGCGTCAGCGCGCGCTTCTGATCGGGACCACCTACGGCACCGAAACGGTGGAGGAGGCGGACGCGTCACTCGTCGAGCTCGCGCTGCTCGCCGATACCGCGGGCGCCGAGCCGGTCCATGCCGAGCTGCAACGACGGCGCACGCCTGACCCGGGCACGTACATCGGAAAGGGCAAGGCGGAGGAGATACGCGCCGCCGCGCAGGCCCTCGACGTCGACGTCGTGATCTTCGACGACGAGCTCACGCCCGCGCAGCAACGCAACCTCGAGAAGATGTTCGCAGTCGACGTCGTCGATCGCGTCGCGCTCATACTCGATATCTTCGCCCAGCACGCGACGAGCCAGGAGGGCGCGGTGCAGGTCGAGCTCGCGCAGCTGCGCTACCGGTTGCCGCGTTTGCGGGGCCGTGGTCTCCAGCTCAGCCAGCAGGGCGCGGGGATCGGCACTCGCGGACCGGGCGAGACGCAGCTCGAGGTCGACCGCCGGCGCCTGTTGCGCCGGATGCAGAAGCTCGAGCGCGATCTGATCGGGCTGGCCGCGACTCGCGCGACGCAGCGCAAGGCGCGCAAGCGCCGTGACGTCCCGCACGTCGCGCTCGTCGGCTATACGAACGCCGGCAAGTCGACGCTGCTCAATCGCCTCACACACGCGGGCGTCCTCGTGCAGAACCAGCTGTTCTCGACGCTCGATCCCACGGTGCGACGCCTGCATCTTCCGGGCGGAGAGACGGTCGTGCTCTCCGACACGGTCGGCTTCGTTCGGCGCCTGCCGCATCAGCTCGTCGAGGCGTTCCGGTCGACGCTCGAGGAGGTCGTCGACGCCGATCTGCTCGTGCACCTGGTCGACGCGAGCGCGTCCGATGTGGAGGCGCTCATCCAGGCGGTCAACACCGTCCTGCACGAGATCGCCGCGGACGAGGTCCCGCGCCTCCTGGTATGGAGCAAGTCCGATCTTGTCGACGACGACGCGTTGAAGCTTTTGCTCAACGGATACCCGGGGTCGGTGGCGATCTCGGCCGCGACGGGCGCGGGATTGCCCGATCTGCTCACCGCCGTCGGCGACCGGCTGCGCGTCCTGGCCCGCATCAGCGAGTTCGTCGTGCCGTACGAGCGCGGCGACGTATTGGCCGCGCTGCACCGCGCCGGCGAGGTGCTGGTGGAGGTTCACGGCGATCGCGCGACGCGCGTGCGCGCTCGCCTCCCGGAAGCGGTCGCCGGTCGCTTCTCGGAGTACGCGCGCACGCCCGATTAGTCTCGATGCGGATGGCGGCCACCGGCGGATTCGTCCCGCCCCCGTACCCCTACGAACGACTCGACACGCTGAAGCGGCGGGCCGACTCGCTTCCGGGTGGTGTGGTCGATTGCTCGATCGGTACGCCGTGCGATCCGGTGCCGTTGGTCGCAAGCCGAGCTGCGATCGACGCGCTCGCGGGGTCGAACGGCTACCCGCCGTCGGCCGGAACGGCGGCGTTGCGCGATGCCGCGGCGGGCTGGATACGTCGTCGCTTCGGCGTTGTCGTCGAGAGTGCGCACGTGGGTGCGTGCGTCGGGACGAAGGAGCTCGTCACGTCGTTGCCGCATCTCCTTCGGTTGCGCGACCCCACACGCGACACGGTGCTGTACCCCGCCATTGCCTACCCGAGCTACGAGATGGGCGCGGTCCTGGCGGGCTGTCGTGAGGTGCCGGTTCCGCTCGACGCGCAGTGGCATCTCGACATCGACTCGATCAGCGACTCCGATGCGCAGCGCGCACTCGTGCTCTGGGTCAACGAGCCGGGCAATCCGTCGGCATCGACTGCCGACGACGCGTACTTCGCGCGCGTCGCGGCCTGGGCTCGCGAGCGCGGCGTCGTCGTCGCCAGCGACGAGTGCTACAGCGAGTTCGCACCCCGCCCGGCAACGATCCTCGCCTGTGGCCTCGACGGCGTGCTGGCGATGCACAGCGTCTCCAAGCGCTCGAATCTCGCGGGCATGCGTGTCGGCTTCTACGCCGGCGACCCCGAGCTCGTCACGTTTCTCGTGGAGACGCGCAAGCACGCCGGGCTCATGGCG
>JALYLU010000115.1:0-651 GCA_030774075.1 Actinomycetota bacterium
GTCGAGGCCTGGGCACGACTCGGCGTCATTCCTCAGGGCGATGCGCGCACGGTGCGCGAGCGCGCGAGCTTCGACGCCGCCGACATCCACGAGCGCGAGAGGATCACCGACCACGACGTCGCCGCGTTCGTCGACGTCGTGCAGGAGCGGGTCGGTCCGCCCGCGGGTGCGTGGGTTCATTACGGCCTGACGTCGAGCGACGTCGTCGACACCGCGCTCGCGCTCCAGATGACGCGCGCAGTCGATCTGCTCGCGCGCGCGGCCGCGCAACTCGAGGACGCGATTGCGAAGCGGGCGCGCGAGTTCCGCGACACGCCGATGGTCGGTCGCACGCACGGCATACACGCCGAGCCGACGACGTTCGGCGCCAAGCTCGCGCTGTGGGCGATGCAGGTGCGGCGCGATCGCGAACGGCTGGTGCGGGCCCGGGCGACGATCGCGGTCGGCAAGCTCTCCGGCGCGGTGGGGACCTATTCGAACGTCGATCCCGCAGTCGAGCGTTATGTCTGCGAGCAACTCGGCCTGCAGCCGGTACCCGCAACCCAGGTCCTGCCACGCGACCGCCATGCCGAAGTCATGTACACGTGCGCGTCGATCGGGGCGACGGTCGAATCGTTCGCGCTCGAGATTCGCCACTTACAGCGCACGGAG
>JALYLU010000115.1:661-10620 GCA_030774075.1 Actinomycetota bacterium
GCACGGAGGTGCGCGAGGCGGAGGAGCCGTTCCGCGAGGGCGAGCAAAAGGGCTCGAGCGCGATGCCGCACAAGCGCAACCCCATCAAGTCGGAGCAGCTGACCGGACTCGCCCGGGTGTTGCGCGCCAACGTGCAGGCCGCGCTCGAAGACGTGGCGCTCTGGCACGAGCGCGACATCTCGCATTCTTCGGTCGAGCGCATCATCGTCCCCGACTCGCTCGTGCTCGCCTACTACGTGCTTGTCACGTTCCGGCAGGTCATCGAAGGGTTGCGCGTGTATCCGGAACGCATGTTGCGCAACCTCGAGGCGTCGTTCGGGTTGGTGTTCAGCCAGCCGGTCTTGCTCGCGCTCATCGAATCGGGGCGAACGCGCGACGACGCCTACCGCATGGTGCAGCGCAACGCGATGCGGGCCTGGCAGGAGGAGCGCTCCTTCCGTGACCTGCTCGCCGCCGACCCGGAGGTGAGCGCCACCCTCGACGCGCCTCGCCTCGACGCGTGCTTCGACTTGAAGCGCGCCCTCACGAACATCAATCGGGTATTCGACGCGCTCGACGACATGGGAGAGCTGCGGGCGTGAACGACGGCGGGTTGCCGCACCTCTACTCCGGCAAGGTGCGCGAGCTGTTCGAGGTCGGCATGGACGCGCTGCTCATGGTCGCGAGCGATCGCATCTCGGTGTTCGACGTCGTGCTGCCCGACCTCATCCCCGACAAGGGCCGCGTGCTCACCGCGATCTCGAACTTCTGGTTCGATCGCACCCGCGACATCGTCGCGAACCACGTGATCTCGAGCGATCCCACCGACTTCCCGGAGATCGCGGGAGACGTCGCGGGCCGCGCGACCCTGGTGCGCGCGGCGCGGCCGATCCGCCTCGAATGCGTGGTGCGCGGCTACGTGTTCGGGGGCGGTTGGAGCGAGTACCAGGCCAAGGGGACGATCGGCGGGTTCGCGGTGCCACCGGGACTACAGCAGGCCGAAAGGCTGCCGCAGGCGCTCTTCACGCCGTCGACCAAGGCCGAGACGGGTCACGATTTGCCGCTGACGGCGAGCGAGGCGGCAGAGCTCGTCGGCGCCGAGGTGTACGAAAAGCTGAGGGACCTCTCGCTACGTTTGTACGAGTTCGGCGCGCGGCACGCGGAGAGCTGTGGGCTGATCCTCGCCGATACGAAGTTCGAGTTCGGCGAGCGCGACGGCGACGTCATCGTCATCGACGAGATGATGACGCCCGACTCGTCGCGCTATTGGCCGCGGGAGAAGTACCGGCCCGGGACCACGCCACCGTCGTTCGACAAGCAGTACGTGCGCGATTTCATGGACTCGACGGGCTGGAAGCACGAGCCGCCCGCGCCCCGAATGCCCGCCGAGGTGATCGTCAACACGCGTGCGAAGTACGTCGAGGCGTACGAGCTGGTGACCGACAACGCGTTCTCCGATTGGTACGGAAACGACGATTGAAGCGGTGTCGGTCGGTAGCATCGCGACATGCCCGCGTTCCATGCGCACGTCGAGGTCACGCACCTCCCCGGGATCGCCGATCCGGCCGGCGCGACCGTCGAGCGGGCACTACCAGCGCTCGGCTACACGAATGTCGCACAAGTGCACATCGGCAAGACCATCCGCCTCGTGGTAGATGCCCCGGACGCCGAGACTGCACGTGAACAGGTCACGGAGATGTGCGAGCGGCTGCTCGCGAACCCGGTGATCGAGGCCTACGAGGTCGTCATCTCGTGACCACGCGCGTCGGCGTCGTTCGCTTCCCGGGCACGAACTGCGAGCTGGACGTGCAGTACGCGGTCGAGCAGCTGGGCGGTCGCGCCGAACTGCTGTGGCACGGCGACGACTCGACGAAGGGGGTCGACGCGATCGTCGTTCCCGGGGGCTTCGCGCACGGCGACTACCTGCGCACGGGCGCGATCGCGCGCTTCTCTCCGGTGATGCACGCGGTCGGGGATTTTGCTCGCGCCGGCGGCCCGGTTATCGGCATCTGCAACGGCTTCCAGGTGCTGTGCGAGGCGCGCCTGTTGCCGGGCGCGTTGCAGAAGAATGCCGGCCTCAAGTTCTTGTGCGAGACGGTCGCGCTGCGCGTCGAGACGACGTCGACCGCGCTGACCAGCGAGGCGCGCGTCGGCGACGTGCTTCGCATACCGATCAACCATTTCGAGGGCAACTACTCGTGCGACGAGCGCACGCTCTCCGAGCTACGCGCCGAAGAACGGGTCGTCGTCCGTTACGTCGACAATCCCAACGGCAGCCTCGACGACATCGCGGGCATCTGCAACGCGGCAGGCAACGTCGTCGGTCTGATGCCGCATCCCGAACGCGCGTCCGACGCGCTGCTCGGGTCGAGCGACGGTGTGGTGCTGCTGAAAAGTCTGCTCGCGGCGGCGACGAGTCGCGCGACAATGCTCGTGTGACGTACGCCTTCGGCGATACGGATCTTGCACGGGAACGGCTGGGGTTCGTCGCCGACACGTTCGAAGCTCCGACGCGCACGCTGTTGCGCGATCTCCCGGCCAGTGGCTATCGCTACGTCATCGACATGGGTTGCGGTCCGGGCTTCACTACCGCGCTGCTGCGCGAGGCGATCCCACACAGCTTCGCGACCGGTATCGACGCCTCACCGGCCATGATCGCCGAGGCGCGCGAACGCGTTCCCGACGCGCACTTCGCGGTCGCCGATGTGACGGCAGAGTTGTCACTCCCCGCGCACCTGATCTACGCGCGCCTGTTGCTCGGCCATCTTCCCGACCCGCGTTCCGCCCTCGCGTGCTGGGCGGCCGCGTTGCGCGCCGGCGGCCTCGTCGTGTGCGAAGAGCCGGTGCGCTATGGCAGCGACGATCCCGTGTTCGCGCGCTACGAGGAGGTCGTCACCGCGGTCGTCGCGGCGCGCGGCGGCACGCTGTGGGCCGGCCCCGCGCTCGATGACGATCCGCCGATGTGCCGGCGTGCGCTCGACCGCGTGGTCGAGCATCCGGTACCCGCGGCACGCGCGGCCGCGATGTTCTGGCGCAACGCGGCGACGTGGGGTGGCGAACGCGACCTCGTCGACGCGCTGCGCGAGATCGAACGGTCGAATCGCGCCGACGTGGTGATGTGGGAGTTGCGTCAGACGGTATGGACGAAGACGGGCGAGTGATCCGGTCGCCCACGGGCCGTCGCTACGATCACTCGTGATGGCGGAGTCGCCCAACGAGCAACCGTTGCATCGCCGGCTCGGTATGACCGACGAGGAGCTGGCTGCGGTCGTCCAGGAGCTCGGACGCGAGCCCAATCACCTCGAGCTCGCCATGTACTCGGTGATGTGGTCGGAGCACTGCTCGTACAAGTCGTCGCGTGCGTTCCTGTCGCGTTTTCCGACCGAGGCGCCGTGGGTGCTGGTCGGGCCGGGCGAAGGCGCGGGCGTCGTCGACATCGGCGACGGCCTGGCCGTCGCAGTGCGCATCGAGAGCCACAACCACCCTTCCGCGGTCGAGCCCTACCAAGGGGCGGCGACCGGCGTCGGCGGGATCATCCGCGACGTCTTTTCGATGGGCGCGCGGCCCATCGCGTTGATGGATCCGTTGCGCTTCGGCTCGCTCGACGACGCGCGCACCCGCTACCTGTTCGAGGGCGTCGTGTCCGGCATCTCGGGCTACGGCAACTCGGTCGGCGTGCCGACGGTGGGCGGCGAGGTCGTGTTCGACGACACGTATCGCGGCAACCCATTGGTGAACGTGCTCTGTCTCGGCATCCTCCCCACGGAACGCCTCGTCCTCGCACGCGCCGAGGGACCGGACAACCTGGCGGTGCTGCTCGGCTCGTCGACCGGTCGCGACGGCATCGGTGGCGCGAGCGTGCTCGCGTCGGCGTCGTTCGAGGAAGGCGACGAGGCCAAGCGGCCCTCGGTGCAGGTCGGCGATCCGTTCGAGGAGAAGCGGCTCATCGAGGCATGTCTCGAACTGCTCGACGCCAAGCTCGCGGTCGGCGTGCAGGATCTCGGCGCGGCGGGGCTCTCGTGCGCGGCGTCGGAGACCGCGGCCAAGGCCGGCGCGGGAATGGACGTCGACGTCGCGCGTGTCGCCAAGCGGGAGCCGGGGATGAACCCGGTGGAGGCGATGACGTCGGAGAGCCAGGAACGCATGCTCGCGATCGTCGAGCCGGTGAACCTCGATGCGGTGCTCGCGCTCGCGCGCCGCTGGGAGATCCGCGCCACCGTGGTCGGGCGCGTCACCGACACCGCACGCTTTCGCATCTACGACGGTTTGTTCGATGCGATCGGCGTGCCCGGTGAGAATCCGGAACCGCCGATCGGTGACGAACCGCCCGCGATCACGTCGGATGCGCCGCCGATCGCCGACGTGCCGGTCGAGAGTCTGGGCGACGGCCCGCTCTATCACCGTCCCCTCGCGCGTCCCGAGTCCCAGGAGGCGCGGCAAGCGGCCGATCCCGCTCCGCAGCTGCGCGACAAGTTCCCGGCGGGCAGTGACCTCTCGGGCGAGCTGCTCGCGCTGCTCGCGACGCCGACGATCGCCGACAAGACCTGGGTGTCGCGGCAGTACGACCACCAGCTGTTCCTGAACACGGTGGCCGGTCCGGGCGCCGACGCGGCCGTGCTGCGCGTGAAGGGCACGGCGAAGGCGCTCGCGTTGTCGACCGACGGCAAGGCCCGCTTCTGCCGGCTCGATCCGCGTACCGGTGGCCGCTTGGTGGTGCTCGAAGCCGCGCGCAACGTCGCGTGCTCGGGCGCCCGGCCGATCGCGCTCGTGAATTGTCTCAACTTCGGCAACCCCGAGCACCCCGAGGTGATGTGGCAGTTCTCGGAGGTCGTCGAGGGGATGAGCGAGGCGTGCGAGGCGCTGGGCATCCCGGTGATCGGCGGCAACGTCAGCTTCTACAACGCGTCCGGAGACGACGACATCCATCCCACGCCGGTTGCGGGTGTGATCGGGCTGATCGACGAGCTGCGCGAGCGCCCGCCGGCCGCGAGCCTGCGCGCCGGCGACGACATCGTGGTGCTCGGCGAGATCCGTCCGGAGCTCGGCGGTTCGGAGTGGGCCGCGGTCGTGCACGGTCTCGACGGCGGGATGCCGCCCGCCGCCGACCTCGATCGGGCGCGGGCCGTGCACGAGCTCGTGGCATCGCTCGTGCGCGACAGTGCGATCACCGGGGTGCACGACCTGAGCGACGGCGGCCTGGCCGTCGCCCTCGCGGAGGTGTCCGTCGGCGGTCAGGTCGGGATCCGGGTCGAGCTGAACTTCGACGGGTGCACCCCGGCCGAGGCGTGCTTCGCGGAACCGGCCTCGGTCGTGGTGTGCGGGGTCGACCCGCGCGAGACCGCGGCCGTTTGTGGCGCGGCCGCGGCCGCGGGAGTGCCGGCTCGCGTGGTCGGTGTCGCCGGGGGCGACCGGTTGATCGCGAAGGGAGCGTTCGACGTGGCGCTCGCAGACGCGACCCACGCGTGGCGCGACGCCCTCCCCGCTCTGATGTCCGGAGAGCGCTAACGGGTGTCGACTCAGAGCAGGCCGTGAGCCTCGAGCCAGACGAGCACCTCGGCCGCCGACTCCTCGGGGGTGCGGACGGTCGTCTCGAGAATGATCTCGGGCGACAGCGGTGCCTCGTACGGATCGGACACGCCGGTGAACTCCGTGATCTCGCCGGCGCGCGCCCGCGCGTAGAGCCCCTTCACGTCGCGCGTCTCGCATTCCTCGAGCGACGTCGCCACGTGGATCTCGACGAAGTGAGAGGTCCAGCCCCGGACTTCGTCGCGAACCGAGCGGTAGGGCGAGATCGCTGCCGTGACCGACACGACCCCGTTGCGGGCCAGCACCGACGCGACCCATCCGATGCGGCGGATGTTCTCGTCGCGGTCGGCTTTCGAGAACCCGAGCCCCTTCGACAGGTGTTCGCGCACCTCGTCGCCGTCGAGCAGCTCGACCCTGCGGCCCCGGGCCCGCAGCTCGTCGACCACGATGTTCGCGATCGTGCTCTTGCCCGCCCCCGAGAGGCCGGTGAACCACAGACAACAACCCGGCAGCTCCATGGCGGCGCAGGTTACGGGAAGCACACCCCACTTCACGACGTTGGAACCGAGGTCGGCCGCACCCTCATGGGATACTGGTGACCTTGGACGCAGATCTCTCGGGCCCCAAAGACGCGTGCGGAGTGTTCGGCGTGTACGCGCCCGGCCAACCCGTCGCGCACCTGTCGTACCTCGGTCTTTACGCCTTGCAACACCGTGGGCAGGAGTCGGCCGGCATCGCCGTGAGCGACGGCGAGACGATCACCGTGGTCAAGGACATGGGCCTCGTGACGCAGGTGTTCGACGAGCGCAGGCTCGCGCCGCTCGAAGGCCATCTCACGATCGGCCACGTCCGCTACTCCACGACCGGTTCGAGCACGTGGCGCAACGCGCAGCCCGTGTACCGCTCGGTCGCCGACGCCGGGTTCGCGCTCGGGCACAACGGCAACCTGACGAACACCGAGGCGCTCTCGAACGACCTCGGGATGTTGCCGGGCGTGCTGACCTCCGACAGCGAGCTCATCGGCGAGCTGCTCGTGCACGAGTACGGTGACGAGCTGCGCTCCGACGGTCGCGACCTCGAGCACGCGCTGGAGAAGGTCCTACCCCGGCTCGCGGGCGCGTTCTCGCTCGTGCTGATGGACGAGGCGCATCTCTTCGGTGTGCGCGACGCGCATGGCTTCCGCCCGCTCGTGCTCGGTAAGACCGAGGGCGGGTGGGTGCTCGCGAGCGAGACGGCCGCGCTCGACCTCGTCGACGCGCACTACGTCCGCGATGTCGAGCCGGGTGAGATGGTCGCGATCGACGCGGGCGGCGTGCGGTCGATCCGCTTCGCGGAGCCCACGCCGAAGCTGTGCCTGTTCGAGTTCGTCTACATCGCGCGTCCCGACACGCAGCTGTACGGCCACAGCGTGCATGCGGCACGCCAGCGCATGGGAGAGGCGCTCGCGCGCCAGGCGCCCGCCAACGCCGACATGGTGATGCCGGTTCCCGAATCGGGCGTGCCGGCCGCGCAGGGGTTCGCTCGGGCGGCGGGGATCCCCTACGGCGACGGGTTCGTCAAGAACCGTTACGTCGGGCGCACGTTCATCCAGCCGAGCCAGAAGCAACGCGGCACCGACGTCCGGCTCAAGCTGAACCCGTTGCGAGACAACATCAAGGGCAAGCGCCTCATCGTCGTCGACGACTCGATCGTGCGCGGCACCACGACCCGTCAGATCATCGCGTTGCTGCGAGAAGCGGGAGCGACCGAGGTGCACTTCCGGGTGTCGTCGCCGCCGTACCGCTGGCCGTGCTTCTACGGTCTCGATACCGGCAAGCGTTCCGACCTGCTCGCGGCCGACATGGAGATCGGGGAGATCGCGTTGTACCTCGGCGTCGACTCGCTCGCCTACCTCGACCTCGATCATCTCGTTGCCGCCACCGATTCGCCGCGGGAGTCGTTCTGCACCGCGTGCTTCACGGGCGACTACCCCGTTGCGGTGCCCGAGTACGACACCAAGCTCGTGCTCGAGGTCGAGTCGCGCACGATTCACGTCTCGGGCCACGTCTCGGGCCACGTCTCGGGCACGATTCCGAGCTCCGCCGAACGAGCGTGAATCCGTCCGAACGGAAACTGACCTACTCGGACGCCGGCGTCGACATCACGGCCGGCGAGAGGGCGGTCGAGCTCATCAAGGCGCATGTCCGCTCGACCTTCCGGCCCGAGGTCGTCGGCGACGTCGGTGGCTTCGGCGGGCTGTTCGCGGTCGACTGGACGCGCTTCCGCGATCCGCTGCTCGTCTCGTCGACCGACGGCGTCGGCACGAAGTCGCTCGTCGCCCGCCTCGCGAACCGTCGCAACACGATCGGTATCGACTGCGTGGCGATGTCGGTCGACGACATCGCCGCGCAGGGCGCGGAGCCGTTGTTCTTCCTCGACTACATCTCGATCGGCAAACTCGTGCCCGAGGAAATCGACGAGATCGTCTCGGGGATAGCAGAAGGATGCCGGCGCGCGAAATGCGCGCTGCTCGGCGGTGAGATGTCGGAGCATCCGGGCGTGATGGAGCCGGGCGAGTTCGATCTGGTCGGCTTCGCGGTCGGCGTGGTCGAACGCGCCGAGGTTTTGCCGCGCGACGTGGGGCCGGGGGATCGCATCGTCGGCTTCGCGAGCCCGGGATTGCGCTGCAACGGCTATTCGCTCGCGCGCGCGGCCCTGCTCGAACGCGCGGGGATGACGCTTCGCGAGCCGGCCTGGCCGGGCGCTCACCACTCGCTCGCCGACGCGCTGCTCGAGCCGAGCGTGATCTACGCGCCGGCGATGCTGGAGCTCGTCCGGCGAGTTCCGGTGCACGCGTTCGCGCACGTCACGGGCGGCGGCATCCCGGGCAACCTGGCGCGGGTGCTCCCCGACCGGTGCGACGGCGTGGTGTGGCGGGGCACCTGGGACGAGCCGCGCATCTTCGCCGAGATCCAGCGGGCGGGCGATGTCCCCGACCTCGAGATGCGCAGCGTCTTCAACCTGGGCGTCGGCATGCTCGCGGTGGTCTCGGGCGACGAAGATGAGCAGGCCCTCGACGTGGTTCGGTCCGAGGGTCACGATGCGTGGATCGTCGGCGAGGTGGTCGAGGGCCGGGGCCGGGTGCGCGTAGAAACCCGCTGATCCGCCGCGTAACTCCCCGCACGGCATCTCCGCAACTAGTACGCCCGCGTCTTTTGAACTATTTGTACGATCCATGCCGCTTGTCCTATAGTGACGGTCGCGACCTTTGCGACCGGCGACGACGCAGTTCCGCGGAATTCATCACGGACGCACAGATCGTGCCGATAGGTGTACTGACGACACACCTGAGTGCGAAGGGCCCCGAACCCGTGCGAAACGGACCGGGGTGATTGTAGGGACGTCGGGCGAACGAAGCGGCCGCGGTGCCGAGTCCGAGCTCCTCCCGTGTGCGGTATCTCACAGGCAAGTGAGACGGATGTTTCGATTACCTAGGCGGAGGCCATGGAAGCTCACGAAGACGAAACCCTTTTGACCCCCTCGGAAGTAGCGGCGATGTTCCGCGTCAATCCCAAGACGGTGACGCGCTGGGCGCGCGCCGGCAAGATCTCGGCGATCCGTACGCTCGGCGGGCACCGGCGCTTCCGCGCGAGCGAGATCCGGAGCTTCCTCGAAGACGTCGAAGAATCCGACCGCCTCTGACGAAGGACGCGTCCGGAGGCGACACGTCTCCGGAGCTCAGGGCCGGGTGTTTACGCCACCGCTCCTTCAGTGAGTGGGGCGGGGTATGTCGGGTTGCCGATGAAGTTGCCGTTTTCGTGTTCGTTGTGGGTCTGGTAGTAGCGGGCGGTCGCGGAGGCGTTTCGGATCTGGTTGTTGGTCACGGCCGTGTTGGCGGTTCGGGCGAACGTGGCGAGCATCATGCACTGGCCCGCCTGGACGGGTTGCACGTTGTGGTCGATCACGATGCCGTCGATGCCCCAGAGGCGCAGCACTTCATGGCCGGGATCGGCGCACGAGCTGTTTCCGAGGCCGGTATCGGAAACGTTGTTGACGAACTCGTAGTGATGGCGGCGGAACGTCGACGAGTCGTTCGCCTTGATGTTGGTGATGTCAGCGATGCTGTCGACCGCCAGAGGGGTGCCGGTCAAGGTGTTGTCGCGGAAGTAGATGCCGTCGATGATCGGGTTCGCGTTGCCGTAGTTGTGGTTCGCGAACAGGTTGTTGCCGTGCTTCCCGAACGTGTTGTGCTCGAAATGAATGTCGGTCAGCCTCGCGCCCGACGAGTTGGGCTCGATGTCGACCGCGCTGCGTGACGAGTATCGGATCACGTTGTCATGGACGAAGACGTGTTCGCCTTGTGAGATCGAGATGCCCTGGCGCCCGCTGCCCATGTAGGTCCGGTCGAGGCCGAAGTGGCTGTTTTGGATCGTGATGTTCTGCGGCACCATCCGGACGCCGTTGTGGATGTGTGC
>JALYLU010000116.1:0-6007 GCA_030774075.1 Actinomycetota bacterium
GCCGGGAGGTCCGCCACTTCCGCCGATCGAGGTCCGGATGCGCGACCGCGAAGGCGACTGGCACTGGTTCGAGAACATCGAGATCAACTGCCTCGACGATCCCGACGTGAACGGCATCGTCACTACTGCTCGCGACGTCACCACCAGGAAGGCCGAGAGCGCCGAGTTGCTCGAGCGCAGCCTGCGCGATCCGCTGACGGGGATCCCGAACCGGCTCGCCCTGATGGAACGGTTGGACGTCGCGTTATCGCGCGCGGAGCGATCGCAAGACGTCGTGGCGCTGCTGTTCTGCGACCTCGACGATTTCAAGCTCGTCAACGACGGGTACGGTCATGAGTTCGCAGACCGCGTGCTCGTGGAAATCGCACGGCGCTTGGAGCGACTGCAGCGGAAGTCCGACACCGTGGCGCGCATCGGCGGAGACGAGTTCGTCGTCGTGTGCGACGGCCTACACGACGTCGAGGAAGCCACCGCGATCGCGTCACGCATCCACGCCACGATCGAGCAACCCATCGTGATCGACGGCCGTCAGTGTCTGATGACGTCGAGCATCGGGATCGCGACCGTCGACGGCACGTCCGTCGAGCACGCCGATTCATTGACGCTGCTGCGCAACGCCGACGCTGCCATGTACCGAGCCAAGCGACGGGGACGGGCCCGTTGGCATCGCTTCGACGACGTGCTGGTCGAAGAGGCCTCGCGGCGATTCGAGCTCGAAGCGGATCTGATGCCCGCGCTCGAGCGCGGCGAATTCGTCCTTCACTACGAGCCGATCCACGAGCTCGCCCGACACACCGTCGTGGGCGTCGAGGCGTTCCTCGGGTGGGAACATCCGTCTCGCGGATTCCTGCAGCCGAGCCAGTTCCTGGAGATCGCCGAGCAGACCGGCCTGATGGTCCCCATCGGCGCGTGCGCGATGCGCGCCGCTTGCATCCAAGCGCGGCGCTGGCGAGACGCCGGTTGGCCGGGTTGGATGTCGGTGAACCTCTCGGCACGGGAGCTCGCAGAACCCGGGCTCGCCGAAGTCGTCGCCACCACGCTCGACGAGACCGGCGTCGCGCCCGACCGGCTCTGGCTCGAGCTGACCGAGAGCGTGTTGATGCGCGCCAGTTGTTCGGCCACGAATGAGCTCACGGCCATTCAAGACCTCGGAGTGCACATCGGCGTGGACGGCTTCGGGACCGGCCACACGCCGCTTCCGAGACTCCAGCAGTTGCCGACGGACTTCTTGAAGATCGACGGCGCGCTCGTCGCGAACCTGACGTCCGACGGCGAGATCCACCCCCCGGGGTGCGACATGGTCGCCGCGCTGGTCCAGGTCGGCACGACGCTCGGCCTGTCGGTGATAGCCGTTGGCATCCAAACCGAGGTCGAGACCGCAATCCTCCTCGAGTGCGGCTGCCGGTACGGACAGGGCGAGTTGCGCGCACGACCGAGCGTGGCTCCGACACCAGCTCCTGCAGCCCATCCGCCGAACCTCGACGTGAGAGTCACCCGACGATCATGATGCAAGAGGACCTCGGTTCATCCGGACCGGAGCCCGGCCCTCGCGCCGAGCGCGCCGTGAGCGACAAGCTCGACGTCGCGTTCGTCCGCAAGGCCGGCGAGGACCTCACGCTCTCGGTGCTGGGCAGCTTCCAATTCCGCGCCGGCGACACCGCGCCTCCTCTGCCGAGCGGATCCCAACGACTGCTCGCGCTCCTCGCGCTCAGAGATCGGTCCGTGACCCGGCTCATGATCGCGGGCACGTTGTGGCCCGACTCCACCGAGCAGCACGCGTCGGCGAGCCTGCGCTCGGCGTTGACGCGACTCCGCGGCGAAGCCCGCGCCGCGGTCGACGTCGCCGATCTCGACCTGAACCTCGCATCGGGAGTCGTCGTCGACATCCGCGAATCGAAGCGGTTCGCGCACCGCTTGCTCGAACCCGACGCCCCTCACCTCGCGCCCGAGGCGACGGCCGCGGCCGTCGCGTCGTTGTCGGCCGATCTCCTTCCCGACTGGTACGAGGACTGGGTGCTGATCGAGACCGCGGAGTGGCGCCAGCTCCGCCTGCACGCGCTCGAGGCAATGGCCGATCACCTCGCCGCGGAAGGTCGATGGGCCGAAGCGATCGCGGCCGCGCAGGCCGCGATCCGTGGCGAGCCGCTTCGAGAAACCTCTCACGCGGCCTTGATCCGCGTGTTCCTCGCCGAAGGGAACCAGACGGAAGCGCTAGGTCAGTTCGAACGCTATCGAACGCTGCTCAACGCCGAGCTCAGCCTCGAGCCGACGCCGCACATCTCCGACCTCGTCACGAGCCTCGGCCGGCGTAGCACCGACAAGCCCGCGTAGCACCGACAAGCCCGCGTAGCACCGACAAGCCCGCGTAGCACCGACAAATGAGGACGCGAACGGCTCGTCATTGACCGACGAGCACGCGCTCCAACTCCGGGCGGATCTCGAACAGGATCTGACTGACTCGCGACTCCGAGATCCCGAGCTCGGCGCCGATCTCATCCATCTTCACGCCGGCCATGCGCTGGGAGATGATCCACCTCGTGCGCTGCGGCATCTTCTTGGTCGCGAACTCGAACGCGTCGGCCACTTCGATCTCGGCGAACGCGGGATCCCCGTGGCCGATCGCTTCGAGCCGCAGGTCGAGCACATCGGCGTCGTTGATGTTCGACCGTCGCTCGTAGTTCTTCCCACTCGTTCGGCCCGACCGTCTCCGCATCGCATCGATGAGGCGAAACTTCAGATTGCGGTTCACGTACTTGAGCCACGGCGAAGCCGGCCGGTAGGTATCGGCGAGGTTCAACAACCCGGCCAACGCCTCGGCCTCGATCTCCTCACGCAGACCGAAGATTCCGTGATCCCGGCAGTAGGTACCGACGATCAACTTGGCCAGAGGGATCGCCTCTTCCACGAGTGCGTTCCGGCGAGCCACAGCTGCGGCCGGAGTCTGGGCTCGGGGGTTGCTTGCGTCGGCGAGATTCGGGGCGATTGCGACTGTCATGGCAACAAGACCTTCGGCGCGATTTCGGGTCTCGCTCGGTGCGAGGCCGTCGACACCACCGTCGTCGGCCCCATGTGACGAGGGCGTGACCCGCGCGTCACACCCGGCGCCGACCCACGCCCGACGGAGTTCCCGGCCCGAGGGCGGCACGATGGCCGCGACGTATCGTCGAGGGCTCAGACGTACTTGCTGCAGGGGAGGCGCTTCTCTGCGACCACCCTGCCGTTGACCATGTAGCGCACGACGACCTGTTGTGCCGGCCGAACGATCGGCTTCAGCAGCGCAGGCGGCTCACACGCCTCTTTGAGCCGGTTGTTCGACAGCTTCTGCGATCCCGGCACGGCCGTGGCCGTCAACAACGGCGTGGCGACGCCCGCCGCCCGGGCCTCGGTGACGTCGACGTTCACCGTCGGAACCGGCTTGCGCAACGGCGAGCCGGTGTACTGCGGACGGAACGAAACCGGGAGCAGCGCCCAGAGATACAGCACCCCCGGGAGCATCACGGCGTAGCGCAAAACCCGTTTCACCTCGGGCAGTGTCCCATCCGGAGGCCCACAGTTGGTGGCAAACGCGTATTGGCGGGACGACGTATCTACAGTTGGCCACGATGAGGAGCGACGACAGACGCCGGGCCTCGACGAGCATCGGGGCCCTCACCCGCAAGGATTGCTACCGAGAGGCGGCACTGACCCGGAAAATCGACGATGCCTACCGAAGCCTGTCCGTGACGTCCTCCGCGCGCGGGCGGCGCCGCAAAATCCGAGCAGCCAGACGGCACGAGCGCGCGCTGGTCGCCCAACGCCGCCGACCTCAGAGCTTGCTCACCGCGCTCGCGCTCAGCCTGCTCGGGCTCCTCGCCGCGATCATCGTGACCCGCGCGTCGGTCACCCTCGCGCTGATCGTCGCCGCGCTCCTCGTCCTCGACCTACGCGTGCTGCGATGGCGGCGGAACGCCATTCGGCGCACATAGACCTGCGCGTCAGCGCGGAACTCGCTCGTCGATCGCGTCGCGATGGCGCTCGCGACGAAGGGAGCGCCGTTCCCGTTCACTGAGACCGCCCCACACGCCGTGCACGACCTTCAACCGCATCGCGAACTCGAGGCACTCGTTCCTGACCGGGCAGATCGTGCAGACCGCTTTCGCGTCGCGCACCGACTCGCCGCGCGCGGGGAAGAAGTCGACCCGACCCGCGTAGTGCACGCATTCGGCCTGCTCCTGCCACGCCGGCGCGAGATCGTGCTCGGTAACCGGCGGGCTCGGTGTCACACCGGCCTCGAAGCGCGTCGCATGCATGCGATTGTCCGCCGCGCCGGCTGTGGGGAGGAAGAGGACAAGGGTGTGACTTGCTTGTTGATAAACGCGCTCGAAGTCCACAAACACCCGTGACCAGGGCATGCCATCGAGCCTCCACATTTTCCTCACCTTGTTCACAGCCGACTTTCATCGACGCCCGGGATACTGCCCGGCAGGTCTCGGATCTCGGTCGGTTCCCCCGCACCCCGCCCCGCAGGGGGCCGGCTGAGACCGAGCGCCGATCTCCTCACTCACGGCGCTTTCCACGAACTCCGACGATGGCCCGCCTGACCACAGCCGGCCCCCGAGCACCAGTGCGACCCGGACGGTCGCCCGACAGGTTGCGCAACGTGCACCAGGTTCCCGACGAATACGCGTGGATGCTGAAGGGAAGTTGCCGAGGCGCGAACACGGGGGCGTTCTTCCCGTGCAACGGCCTCGGCGTCGAAGCCGCTCAGCGGATCTGTCGCGGCTGTCCCGTGCAGAAAGAGTGCCTCGAATACGCGCTGCAACATCGCATCGAGCAAGGAGTATGGGGCGGCGCGTCCGAGCGCGAACGACGCCGCATACTGCGTCAGCGGCGTCGCGCGGGCGCGGTTCCGAGCTGAACTCTCGCTGCGGGCCGACCGCTCAGGACGCCGGGCTCACCGCGCTCTCCGGATTCACGGAGCTCAAGAAGCGAGGCGCACGAGCTCGCGGACACGCGGCTCGGTTGCCGGCGCCTCGGGTGCGACGTCCAGCGCCCGGATGACGCGTGCGCTGTGCGCGAGACCGGCCGTGCCGGCAAGGATCTCGAAGACACGCGCCGGGGGTGTGCCGACGTCGAGCATCCACTGCGCCAATCGCCGCTCTCCGACCGTTGCATCTCCGATTGTCGTAACCATCTCGCCTCATCTCGACAAATCTGATTGACAATCTAGAGTATCGCCCGCTCGGAGTCAAGACGAACCCGCGGTGAAGCGAAGGAACCTGCTCGGACGCAAGAGTCGCGATCGAGCGCCACTCGCTCAATTGCAGGTCCGGGGTCCGGTCGATCGAGCACTTCCCGATGGTGATCGCGCCCGCGACCCGGCCACCTCGCTCGCTCAGGTAGCCCTTCGGGATCTCGTGGGCGTTTCGCCGTTTCGCGTGATCGCGCGTCGAACGACGGGATCCTCGCGGCTGAATCGACTCGCGTCTCGGATCGCGCGCATCTCGCGCAGCGCGCCGAAGCACTCGTCGAGCTCGCGCTCGACGACGCGCAGCCGGTTTTGATCCACTGCGGACAGGCCGAAGCTGGTGCCGGAGCGATTGAAGAGCGTCGTGCGCTCGGAGGCGAGTCGCGCGACGCTGCGCTCGAGACTTCCGCGGTCGGCGTTCATTCGCGGACTCCTTCTTCTCGTTGCTTGCGCGGTATGCAGCAGATGGAGTGCGAATCGAGCACCGCTGCGCGGGGAGCGCTCAATGTCGCGAACGCACAACCCGATGGGTCGCGCGCCGAGGTCGTGGTCCCTGATCCGTGCCGGACCCGTTCTTTTCCACCTCGGGCACCCGATCCGCGGTCACGCGGTACAGACGCTCGCCGTCAACGGCGCCGTAGTACACATCTCCGGTTCGGTGCGCCAAGGTTTCACCCGACTCCGCGGCCACGAGCCAGCCGTGTGACTCGTGCGCCCAGAGACCGTCGTCGCCGGCGCGGAAGAAGTCACGCCGGCCGGGCGCGTAAGCAAACAGTTCGT
>JALYLU010000116.1:6017-10502 GCA_030774075.1 Actinomycetota bacterium
GTGTAGAGATATCGCATCAGGCGCTACCACTCCCCTTTCCCCGCACGCTCTTTTGACCAGGAGGTGAGTGACGGTTGCTACCGCCACACTCCGCATATCCTAGCACTCGAATACCGGAATCTGATTGCTAGAGTCGACCTGTGGCGCAGTGGAGCTTCCTCACGAACCATGCCCGCGTGCTGCTCTGCATCGCGCACGATCCCGGGCTGCGACTGCGCGATATGGCGGAGGCTCTTGGCATCACCGAACGAAGCGCCTTCGCCATCGTCGCCGACCTGACCGAGGCGGGCTACGTGTTGAAGGAACGCGACGGACGCCGCAACCGATACTCGATCCAGCACCACATGCCGCTTCCCGACTCCACCGGCCGCGAGCGCACCGTCGGCGAAGTGCTCAACCTCCTCGTGGCATCGAAACCACGCCCGCGGACGATCAAGGCCGACGGCCGCCCGCGTCAGGATTCATCTGCTCATCGGAAGGCCTCCCTCGGACGAAGAGGCTGACCTACCCGGCCGTCAGGCATCGAGTCCCGGGGGGATACAATGAACCCGGCTTCTTCGCCGGGCAGATGGTTCGCCGACCGGGGCTGAGATCGGTCGTGCAGACATGGATGGTTCGCTCGTCGTCGATTCGCCCGGGCCAATTCGCGGCGACGAAATTCCCATTCACGGAGTAATCGATCGGCCGATGCTCGTCGCCGCTCCGTCCGGCGCTCGCCATGCAGCTTCGTCGGTTTCGAAACTGCGCGTTCTCGCAGTCGTCGGGCGTCGCTCGCTGCCCTCGCTCATCGAGGCGACGATCATCCCCGCGATCCTCTTGTACGTGTTCTTCGTGACGCTCGGACCGACTCCCGCGATGCTCGCGGTCTTGACGTGGTCGTATGGAGCGGTGCTGCGCCGGCTGGTCGGCGGCCACCGAATTCCGGGCGTGCTTCAACTCGCGGTCATCGGGCTGACGGTGCGCACAATAGTTGGCATCCTCAGTGGCACGTTCATGTACTTCTTGCAGCCGGTCGCAACGACGCTCGCGCTCGCGCTCGTCTTCTTCGGATCCCTGATGTTCGGTCGCCCGATGATCGCCCGTATGGCATCCGACTTCTGTCCGCTTGCGCCCGAGGTCGCGTGCCGTCCTGGCGTGGTCCGACTGTTCAGCGGCCTCACGCTGTTATGGGCCGGCGTTCATCTCCTGAGCGCGGCGACCACATTCTCGTTGCTCGTGCTCCTGTCGACGCCGACGTTCGTTGCGGTAAGAAGCTTCGTCAGCCTGGCGATCACCGTCAGCGCCGTCGTGTTTACCGTTTCGTGGTCGATCAGGACGGCACGCGCCGAAGATCTCGTCTTCGCGCGCGTTGCGCGCTAGCTGAAGTCGCATTGGTGAGAAGAGTGCAAGTGCAGTTCGCGATCGACGACGTCGCGCAGGGCAACGCGATCGTCGTGGACCTGTTGACCAAGCATCTCATCGCGTGCGCGCAGACGATCGGTCCGGTCACGAGTCGTTACTGGTGGCGAGGATCGATCAACGACGCGCGGGAGTGGCTGTTCCTTTGCAAGACCACGCCCGAGCGCGTCATTGACGTGACCGAGTGCATACGAATTCGGCATCCGTACGAGACCCCCGAGATCGTCGCCTGCGACATCGCCGGAGGACTCGAGTCATATGTCGACTGGATCGTCGCGGAGACGCGACGCTCGGCGAACGGTGCCGAGAGCGACTGAACACCCCACGCCCGAGCGTCAACGCCGGCGTCAGGCGATGCGGGTGGCGAAGACGACCAACCGGTGGTCGTGGGTGCCGTTCCTGAACGTCCCTGCACACGTGACGAGCGTCAGGTGGGCGAGGCCGTCGGCCGAGCGTTGGGGCGTGGTGCCCGCGACCGGACCGACGCCGTAGATCCGGGTCAGGACGCTCTTGTCGGCCGTCTGGTCGAGCGAGAAGCTCGTCGAGCCGGTGACGGCGAAACGAACGTCGAGCCCGCTGCGCGCGTCGTGAATGATGATCGCATCGCCGGAACGCAGTTGGTCGATGTGACCGAACACGGCCTCGGTCCCACGAGGGCCGTCGATGTGGCCGGCGATCAAGGCCGTGCTGATCACACCGGGAACCGCGCTGCCCCGGTACCAGAAGGCCTCCTGCCACACCCGGTCGTTGACCGGACCCTCCGGCGCGTCCATCACGTCGCCGGGCGTGACCCCGACTCCGAGCACGGACGCATCGACGTTCAGCGACGGGATCTGCAGTTTCAAAGGCACCGGCACCGGTCCGGCCCGCACGTCGAGGCCGGAGGCGAAGAGCGCGGCAGGAACGGGCGGGTCCGCCGCCGGCCGACGTCGAATGGTTGCAGCGCGCGGGGGCGGGTCGGGGCTCGCCGCGGTGGTCGCGGCCGGCGCGGTCCATTGTCGCTCCGAACTTGCGCAACCCACGAGGAACGCGGTGCTCGCGACGAGCAGGATCGCGAGCAGCATCCCGCCCGCAGCGTGCCGCCTCATTGACGCCGACGGCGGCTCACTGCCCCGCACGCGCCGCACGGCGCGCGTGCACCCGGCGTCGCGTGAGCGCACCTGCAGTCGCCGTCGCGCCGACACCCGCGAACAACACCGCCGGCCAAGGGAAACTCCCGGAGGGCAACGGCGCGACACCAGTCCGAGGCGGACCGACGATGCCGACGGTGAGGCCGAGGGATGTCGTCGTCACGCCACCGCCACCCGCGGGGGTCGACGTGGTGACGCCCCCACCCCCGCCCGGTGCGGTCGACGTGGTGACGCCACCGCCGCCTGCTGCGGTCGACGTCGTGACGCCGCCGGGGGCCGCGCTCGTCGTCGTGGTGGAAAGACTGGTCGCGCAGGTCGGCTTGGTGAAGTGGTCGTTGATCAACGTCACGGAGCCGTTCCGCGCGAGGGCGCGGCCGTGGACCGTCACGTTGTCCTGCATGGTGATCGTGGTCAGGGCGAGGATGTTTCCGACGAACGTCGAGCTGCTCCCCAGGTTCGCGGAGCTCAGGACCTGCCAGTAGACATTGCACTCCTGGGCACCCCTGATCAGCCTGACGACGCTGCTCGATGCGGTGGTGAGCGTCGAGTCCGTCTGGAAGATGAAGACCGAGTTCGGATTGTTGTTCCCGTCGAGGATCAGCGTCCCCGTGATGCCCAACGCACCCCTGCCGAGCGCGTGGTACACACCGCCCTGCAGAGTTCCGGCGAGATTGTTACCGGTCGTCGCGGTGAGCTGCGTCCGGAGATGGGTGTCGTCATACGCGGTGGTCAGGTCGAGCTGCGCTTGCGCGGCATTGGGGTTGTCGAGCGTTCCGGGAGAGTTCACGATCCCGGGCGGAAACCCGGTGATCGCGGCCGGGAATCCCGGCGAGACACCGAGATTCTCGTTCATGGTGGTGAGGCCCGCGTTGGTGACCGACTGTCCCCCGAGGACGGAATAGTTCGCGGCGGTCCCCATCGGAACGTTCGTCACTATGGCCGCGCTCGCAGTGTGCGCGAACATGAGGAAGACCGCGGACGCCAGGGCGAGCGCGATCACTGTCGCGCCGCTCCGGCGTGCAACCGCAACGTGATGTGTCATCAGAGAGCTCGTTTCGTACGTAGCAAGGCATCGCCAACAGCAGCACCGCCGCGGCAGGGGGGATTGGCCCTTGTACGTACGATCTGCTGACCAGGTCTCCCAAGCCGGCGCCAGGCGTTGATCCGGGCGTCATCTGGGAAGGCCAGCAACAGGGTGAGATACCGGCACCCTCATGTCCTATCGGCAGCCCTGGACCGAAAAATCACGGCCAATCTGCTCGGACGGGCAGAAGTCGTGGCAAATCCCGGCGCGAATCAGGCCGGATCGATCAGGCCGATGTCGTAGAGCACGCGGTCGAGGAGCGCGCCGGCCTCGATCGTCCCGAATCGCAACGGATGAGCGCCGTCGACACACGTCGGCAGCGGCGAGAGCGCGAACCACGGTGCCGGGTGACAGAACTGGACGACGGAGAATCGCTCGGTCGACGAACCGTCCGCGGCGACGACGCGATGCACTCCCGCCGGAATCCGACCGTTGCTGAGGCGCTCGAGCATGATGCCGGAGTTGACGACGACGTGCCCCTCGGGCGGCACCACCTCGAGCCACCCGTCAGGCGTGCTCAACTGCAATCCGCGGCTGGTCGCGCGCGGCAGCGCGGTGACGAGATTGATGTCGGTATGCGCGTCGGCCCACACGTATTCCGCCGAGGGTGCGTGGGCAATCGGCGGATAGTGGATCGCCCGCGTGAGGTGCGAACCGTCGGCCAGGATGTCGTCGAAATAGTCGTCGCCGACGCGCAATCCCGCCGCGACGATGCGAAGGAAACGGGTCTGGAGATCGACGAGTCGCCGGTGGAATGCGACCAGCACCACGCGTATGCCGGGCACCGCGACCTCGGGAAAGACCTGTTCGGGGTACCGATGCGGGTATCGCGTGCGCAGGGGATGATGTCGCGGCATCTCGGCTCTCCAGTTG
>JALYLU010000117.1 GCA_030774075.1 Actinomycetota bacterium
GACCACACGCTCGCCTTGACCCACGTCTCGGTCCAGGAGCACCTGATCGCGGCCGGATTCGAAGTACAAGAGATCGTTCCGCGCTTCTTGCCCTTTTCGTTCCGGAGCAGCTTGCCCTTTTCGTTCCGAAGCCGCCTTCCCGCCTCGGCCCGCCTCACCCGTCTGTATCTGCGGGTCCCGCTGCTCTGGCGACTCGCCGGGAATCAGTTCCTGCTGTTTGCGCGCTGAGGACACCGACGGCGTGCACTGCCTCGCCCTTCCAAGTTCGGGACGACCTTGCTACCGTCTGTGGTCAAACACCCTGTCGGGTGGGGCACGGGACAAGGGGACAGAACGGCATGAGTTTTCCTCGAGACGTCGTCATCGTCGGCGGGTGCGGGCGAGTCGGCCTCCCGCTGGGACTCGCCCTCGCCGACTCCGGCCTGGCGGTCACGCTCTACGACCGCGACGCGTTCGCAGTCGACCGGGTGCGCGCGGGAAAGATGCCCTTCTTCGAGCGCGAGGCGGACGCGGCCCTCGAGCGGTTGATCCCGACCGACCGGCTCCACGTGACGACGGAACCACATTCCGTGAGCGAGGCCGAGCACGTGATCGTGGTCGTCGGCACCCCCGTCGACGAGCACCTGAATCCCGATCCGAGTTGCGTGCTCAACGTGATCGAAGGGCTCCTGGATCAGCTTCGCGACGGTCAGCACCTCGTGTTGCGGAGCACCGTGTACCCGGGCGTCACGGGGATGGTCGAGAAGCTGCTCAAGGCCGCGCGCCGCACGATCGACGTGTCCTTCTGCCCCGAGCGTCTTGCCGAGGGCCGGGCGTTGGAAGAGCTCCGCACGCTCCCCCAGCTCGTCTCGGCTCGTACGGAGCACGCGGTGCGGCGGGCGGAGCAGCTCTTCGGCGGCGTTTCGCCCAAGCTCATCCGGCTCGACGTCGAAGAGGCCGAGCTCGCGAAGCTGTTCACCAACACGTGGCGATACATCAAGTTCGCAGCCGCCAACCAGCTGTTCATGATCGCCAACGACTTCGGTCTCGACTTCGCGCGCATTCGGGGCGCCCTGAAGGAGGACTACCCGCGGGCAGCCGACATGCCCGGCCCGGGGTTGGCCGCGGGGCCGTGCCTCCTCAAGGACACGATGCAGCTCGCGGCGTTCAACAACAACAACTTCACCCTCGGTCACGCCAGCATGACCATCAACGAGGGCTTGCCGATGTACATGGTCGCCCGGATCGAGCGCGAATTCGACATCGCCGAGATGACCGTCGGGATCCTCGGCATGGCGTTCAAGGCGGAGTCCGACGACACGCGATCGAGCCTCAGCTACAAGCTCAAGCGCCTGCTGCGCTTCCGCGCCGCGCGGGTCCTGTGCACCGACCCCTACGTGGCGACCGACCATGAGCTCTGGCCGCTCGACGACGTGCTCGCGGAATCGGATCTCCTCGTCATCGCGACGCCCCACGAGGCCTACGCCGAACTCGGGTCCGACATCCCGATCATCGACATCTGGAACCTGCTCGGCCGCGGCGAACGCGTGTGACCAAACTCGTATCGGTCGTCGTCCCCGTCTACAACGAGGACGAAGCGATCGTCAGGTGCCTCGACCAACTCGTCGAGGAGATCAAATCCCCGTTCGAGATCCTCGTGGTCTACGACTCGCCCGACGACACGACGCGCGTGCCGGCCGAGAAGTACGCGCTCGAAGACCCGCGTGTCGTTCCGACGCTGAACACCGCCGGTCGCGGCCCGGCCCACGCCATTCGCTTCGGCATCGCCGCCGCCCGTGGCGACGTCGTCGTCGTCACGATGGCGGACGGGTCGGACGACGCGAGCCAGGTCGACCAGCTCGCGCGACTCGTACGCCGCGGGGTGGTGGTCGCGGCCGCGAGCCGCTACATGAAGGGCGGCCGGCAGATTGGCGCGCCGTTCCTGAAGTCGACGATGTCGCGCCTGGCGGGGCTGTCGCTCTGCTATCTCGCACGAGTCGGGACCCACGACGCGACGAGCTCCTTCAAGGCCTACGACCGTGCGTTCGTGGAACGAGTCGGCATCGAGTCGACGGCGGGGTTCGAGATCGCGATCGAGCTCGTCGCGAAGGCTCGACGCCGTCGCCTCCCTGTCGCGGAGATCCCGTCGATCTGGCTCGAGCGCACGACGGGGGCTTCCAACTTCAAGCTGTGGGCCTGGCTTCCCCGCTATCTGCACTGGTATCGCTACGCATTCGGACCGAGGATCACGTGAGCACGATCGTTGTGAGCGGTTCCGCCGGCTTCATCGGCGGCTATCTCGTACAAGAGCTCTTGGAGCGCGGCCACGAGGTCATCGGGGTCGACAACTTCTCGAAGTACGGACCGGTCACCCGGTCCTACGACGAGCACCCGCGGTATCGGCTCGTCGAGGGCGATTGCCGCGACGTCGACCTCATGACCGAGCTGATCTCGGACTGCGATCACTTCGTCGCCGGAGCGGCGATGATCGGCGGCATCTCGTACTTCCACGCCTACGCCTACGACCTTCTCGCCACCAACGAGCGCATTCTCGCCGCGTCGTGCGACGCCGCAATCAAGGCCTTCGGCGACGGCCGCCTGCAGAAGGTCACCTACCTGAGCTCCTCGATGGTGTTCGAATCGGCGCCCTCTTGGCCGTCGTACGAAGGGCAGGAGCGCCAGATTCCGCCGCCGCTGTCGTCGTACGGCTTCCAGAAGCTTGCGGTCGAGTACTTCGCGCGCGCAGCCTTTGACCAGTACAAGCTCCCGTACACGATCGTGCGACCGTTCAACTGTGTCGGCGTCGGCGAGGGGCGTGCGCTCGGTGACGTCGAGGTGCTCAGCGGGAACGTGAAGCTCGCGATGAGCCACGTCGTGCCCGACCTCGTGCAGAAGGTGGTCAAGGGCCAGGACCCGCTTCATATCCTCGGCGACGGGAGCCAGGTTCGCCATTACACCTACGGCGGCGATCTCGCCCGTGGCATCGCGATTGCGATCGAGCATCCCGATGCCCTCAACGACGACTTCAACCTCTCGACCCGCGAGTCGACGACGGTTCTGGAGCTGGCCGAGTTGATCTGGAAGAAGATCCGGGGCACGGACGTTCCGTTCCGCAAGGTGTCGGATCCCGCGTTCGAGTACGACGTCCAGCGGCGCGTCCCGGCGACCGAGAAGGCGAAACGCGTGCTGGGGTTCGAGGCGACGACCAGTTTGAGCGACATGCTCGACGAGGTGATCCCCTGGATCGTGGCCGCCATCGATGACGGCCGTATATGACCGAGATTCACTACTCGTTCGTGATTCCGGTGCTCAACGAGCAAGAGACGCTTCCGGAACTGATACGCCGGCTGCAAACCGTGATGGACGGGCTCGCGGAGTCGTCGGAAGTCGTGTTGGTCGACGATGGTTCGACCGACGGTTCCTACGACCTGATGTTGGACCTCCACCGGCGCGACCCGCGCGTCAAGGCATTGCGGCTGACCCGAAACTTTGGCCACCAGATGGCGATCACTGCCGGCTTGGACCACGCGCTCGGACGCGCCGTGATCATCATGGACGGAGATCTCCAGGACCCGCCCGAGGTCGCGCTCGAGCTCATCCAGCGCTGGCGTGAGGGCTACGACGTCGTCTACGCCGTTCGTGCCACTCGCTCCGGTGAGTCGTGGCTCAAAAGGAAGACGGCCAAAGCCTTCTACCGGTTGATGAGTCGGTTGGGCGACATCGACATCCCACAAGAGACCGGCGACTTTCGTCTCGTCGATCGTCAAGCCGTCGACGCAGTCACCGCGATGCGGGAGCACCGTAGATACCTGCGGGGGATGTTTGCGTGGGTCGGCTATCGCCAGACGGGTATCGCGTACGAACGCGATGCCCGATACGCGGGCACGACGAAGTTCTCGCTCGGGCGCATGCTCGCCTTCGCGATCGACGGGATCGTCTCGTTTTCCGAGGCGCCTCTTCGCATCGCGCTCGCGGGAGGTTTCGTGGTTTCCGCGTTGTCGTTCCTACTCGGTGTCGTCGCCGTCGTACTGAAGTTTGCCGGGCTGTACACCGTGCCGGGATGGGCGTCGATCGCGGTGGGTGTCGCCTTCTTCAGCGGAGTCCAGCTGAGCGTTACCGGCGTCATGGGCATCTATGTCGCGCGGATCCATGAAGAGGTGAAGCGTCGACCGCTCTACCTCGTGCGCGATTCAGTCGGTCTCGCTTACACGCAAGCGCGCGGAGACGGGATAACCCACCAGCAGCTCGACCTGTTCCGTGATGCCGGCGCGACCGCAGCGTCACCTCGATGACAAACTTTGATTCGGACACGGACTCGTACGAGGACGCGGTCAACAAGTCGATCGCCTTCTCGCGTCAGGGTGTCGGATACTTCGCGCGACGCAAAGCCGCGCACTTGCTCGACGTTTGTCGGCGACATCTCGGGAACCCTGAGGTTGTGTCGATCGTGGATGTCGGCTGCGGCGTGGGCCTCACCGACGAATACCTCGTTCCGCACGTGAGTGCGCTGCATGGTGTCGACCTATCCGTGAAGGCGCTCGAACAAGCGTCGGCACGCAATCCGGCCGCGCACTACCAACCGTGTTTGGCCGACGCGCTGCCGTTCGAATCCGCAACCTTCGACCTTGCGTTCTGCTCCTGCGTTCTACATCACGTCGATGACGACCGGCGCCACGAGTTCGTTTCCGAACTGCGTCGGGTCGTGCGTCCCGGCGGCCTGGTGCTGATCTTCGAGCACAATCCCATGAATCCGCTGACCCGACTGGCCGTGAACCGCTGCGACCTCGACGACGGTGTCGTGCTCCTGGAACGCCGGGCGGCGTGCGAACTGCTCGAACGGACCGGGCTTCGCCCGGTCGAACGTCGATACATCATGTTCTTCCCGCGAGGGGGCGCTCGCATCAATGCGGCCGAGCGCGCGTTGCGCTCCGTGCCACTTGGCGCGCAGTACTACGTCGCCGCACTTCGCGGATAGACGTCGCGGTCATCCGCAGAGGGTCGCGGAACTGTCGCCGGTCGTCGAGGTTGGCGTTATACGCAGCTGCAGCGGCCCCGCCACCGCGATGACCGTCGAGGGAGCGAACGCCTTCGGTGTAGACGGTACGCCGGCGTCCGGAAGGTAGACGATGTTTGCCTTCCCGCTCCGCAGCGTGATCGTCTCCCCTTTCTCCAGCAGGCGCGACGTGGGGCCGAGCAGCCTGCGGCAGCGCGTCGTTTGCGGCGTGTTCGAAGGCTGCAAGGCGAGGTCGAGCGTCTCTCTCGCGATCGCGGCCGGCGGGCGCGGTCCTGGCTCGGGTATCCGACCCGACGGAAGGCTGTCGATCAGCCAGCCGATCGTGAGATCCGGACCGAGCGTCAGCGTGCGCGGGAGTTGACGTGCGATGGGCAACCTCGGCGCGGTCAAGACGTACGGCCGGCGCGATTGGACGAATGCGGACCGGTTCGTGTCCGCGTAGTGGGCAAGCTTGTCGATGTTGCCAGGGAGGCCAACGAGCAAGAGAGCGACGACGGCGATCGTCGCGTGCCGCCAGTGCCGGATCACGGCTTGGGCCGCGAGAGCAAGAGCAGGCAACACCATCGCGGCGACGATGTGGATGTAGCGCGGTGTACGCGCGTGCTCCGGACCGAACCCCTTGTACAACAACGCCAGGCCGTTCGACTGCCCGGAACGATAGAAGCCGGCAATCACCAAGAACGTGATCGCGCCCGCGAGCAGGGCGAGGGGCGCGGCGGCGCGACGCCGGAACGCCCGCCGGTCCTCCGAGAGAAACGCAACCGCGAGCCCTACGACGAGCAGCAACCCGAGTCCGATCCCGACACCGGGCAGCTGGCCCAAACCTCGAAACGTCGCGCGCATCCCGACCGCGACGAAACGGACCACCTCGGTCGGCGAGTTGGCGTGGTAATAGGCGGGGGAAGTCTCCTTGGGCGCGAGGGAGCGCCACAACAGGTAGATCGCCCCGAGCGGCGCGGTGTGCAACAGCGCGACCCGCCAGCTCCGGCGCAGCAACATTGCACAGCCGACAACGATGACCATCGTCACGGCGACGCCTGAGCACATCAGGCCGGCAAACCCCGCGAGCAGGCCGAGCCCGTCGCGACGGCCGACCGGCCCGTCGTGATCGGCGAGCAACAGGTGAACGAGCCCGAACGCCAGCGCACCGACGAATGCGATCTGGAACGCGACGAGGATGTTCTCGGCGCCGGATCCCAGGAACACGAAGAGCGTGGCCGCGACAGTCGACAGCCACGGTCCCACCCCGGCCCGTCGCATCACGATCCTCAACAGGGCAGCAACCGTGAGATGCGCCACGATGACCAGCGCCTCATACGGCACGATGCTGCGGAGACCGAACAGCAACCACATCAGCCGGTAGGCGAGGATCGGCAGAGTCGTCCAATGCTCGAAGTGCGGGCGCAACAGATCACCGAGGTTGCCGCCGGTGCGCGCGGCGAGGAAGTCCCAGTCGTCGAGTTGGAACCAAGTGCCTCGGTCCCACCACAACATCAGGGGAAGCGCGATTGCCTCGACCGCTCCGAACGTGAAGAGCGCAGCCCGATTGCCCGCGAGCGAACGATGACGTGGTGGAGACGGCGACTCTGCGTCGATGCGAGGCAACGTGTGATCCGCGGTCGACCTCACCTCGGCGTTGCCCCCAGCGCTCGCCACTCGTTTGCCCTACCCGGGTCGGCCGAGTTGTGGTGGCTTCGAGTATCACATACAGCCCGGTCGGCTGCCCAGCCGCGGAACGCATCGGCGCGACTAGGGTTCAGCCCTTGCAGGTCCCGCACAGCAACCACATCGCCGAAACGCTTGCCCAACAGGTCGCGGGACGCTACGCCGATCTGCTGCCGCGACCCGAGTATCACTTCGCGCTTCCGCCCGAGCTCGTCGCGGGAAAGCGAGTCCTCGTCACCGGGGCCGACGGGTTTCTCGGGCGCCGGATCGCGGAACACCTCGACGACCTCGGCGCCGAGACCTACTTGACGGATCTGCCCGACCTCGACATCACGAACGCGGAGCTCGTGGATCAGACGATGCGTCGACTGCGGCCTGAACTCGTCATCCATCTCGCAGCGATGAAGCACGCGCCCGTGGGAGAGGTTCACCCGCTCGGGACGACACAAGTGAACGTGCTCGGTACGAACAACATCGTCGAGGCCGCGACGGTGGCAGGGGTTCTTCCCGGCAATCTCGTCTTCGTGTCGACCTGCAAGGCGGCGGCGCCTGAAACCGTTTACGGCGCGACGAAGCTGCTCGGCGAGCGCATCACACTGCGCGCCGGATACTCCGTCGTTCGGTTGGGCAACGTGCTCGGATCGAGTGGCTCGGTGCTCGAGACCTGGGTCGCCCAACGCGAGAACGGCGACCCTCTCGCCGTATCTCCGTGCTTGCGCTATTGGCTGACGCCTGACGAGGCCGTCGGCTTGAACCTGTCCGCGTTCCACCTCGGACCTGGTCTGTATTACCTCGACGCGGGCGAGCCCGAACCCGTCGAGGAGCTCGCCCGGCGTTTCGAGCCCGGCGTCCCACTGCAGCGCATACCGCCGCGCCTCGGTGACCGGCTCGTCGAAAGGTTCGTATCGGACGGCGAGGTGTCGCAGCCGACGGCGATCCCGGGCGTCCTGCGTATCCGCGAAGTGTGGGAGTCGTAACGCGGACCTGATGCCGCTGCTGCGAATCAGTCGGCAACCTTCTCGTACAGCGCGAGGTAGTCGCGTGTGACCGCGTCCATGGAGAAATGGTCCACGACGAATCGGCGCTGTCCCTTTCCGACCCGGCGCGCCAGCTCGGGATTGTCGAGGAGTTGGTGGATCGCGTCGGCGAGCGCCTTCGGGTCGTTCTCGGGCACGATGGTGATGTTCTCGCCGGATCGGAGCTCGAGTCCGGGGAAGTTATCGGTGGATACGACGGACACGACCGGCACTCCCGCCGCCATCACCTCGAGCGTCGACGTTCCGAGCCCGAAGTAGTGGAAGTCGTGCGCTTCTACGTCAGCCGCTGCGACGAAGCCGGGAACCTCGTCTCTCGCCACTTCGCCGGTGCACATCAGGTGACTGCGCACGCCGAGCTCGTCGGCCAGGCGGAGGAACGCTTCGTCGAACACGTGACCGACGACGAGCACCACGAGGTCGGGGTGCTTCTCGACGAGGTGAGGCATCGCGCGTACGAGCGCGAGCCGATCTCGGATGAGCGGGATCACGTGTCCGATCGACAAAACAATCGGCCGGTCTGCCAGGCTGAGCCGCTCGCGCACTTTCCGGCCGTCGACGCCGACGAAACGGTCGGGCTCCACTCCGATCATCACGGTCGCGATGCGGTCGTCGGCGACGCGGTAGCGACGGCGAACGTATGAGTCGATCCACGTGTCGATCACGACGATCGTCGGCCGCCCGATCGCGAGAAAAGGGCGAACGAGGACCATGTCGCCGAGCCACAGGATCTTGCGCGCGATGCGATCGCTGTGCACGAGCGCGGTGTACACCGTCAACACGGTTGGCACCTTGCGCCGGCGGGCCCAGATGGCGCTCATCCACGTGAGGTCGAAGAATTGACCGCCCTGATGCACGAGGTCAGGACGGAACTCGTCGAGGAGGCGGAACAACCGGCGCAGGTTGCGCGGCGACAACGTCCACGGAATCTCGTAATTCATGCCGAGACGCGATGGTGGTGGCGTCCAGCTCGGGAGGCGCACAACCCGATATCCGTCAGACCACTCTTCGCTCGCTGCCCCTCGATGCGCGGCGGTGACGACGAGTACGTCGTGGCCAAGCGCGGCGAGCTGGCGGGCCAGGCCCGCGGTGTGGTGCGCGCTGCCGCTGGGGCGTGGTAGGAAAAAGTTGTTCGTCATCACGATGCGCATGACTCTGCACTGATCCCAGGGTGAATTGCGGTCGGACGGCGAACACCTTTGTTCAGCCTCATCGGATATTTTAGTTGGCAGTTTATTCCTCAAGTGTGAGACGTGGTCCCCCGCGCTCGCGTGTGGCGATTGTCTCCTACTGAGGCACGTAGTCCCAGAGCCCGCAGAAATCTCTGCGCGTATATGCGAGGCTCGTCGGGCGCTGGATGCGCGGCGATGCCGGTTTGCCGCGCCAGGGCCCCAGGAAGTACTGACCGACACCGACCCCCGTGCCCGTACCCATGAGTCCCGGTGGACGCGCGTCGAGGTAATCCCGCCAGAAGCGCTCTGAGAAAAAGAGTGCGCAGTTGTGCAGGTGTACGTATTCGTCGAAGAAGACGTAACCCTCATCGGTCAGGTGGGGCCACAGATTGACGATGCAGTCGTGCATGCTCGACTTCAAGTCGACGTCGATGAAGCACAAGACGACGTCTTCGGTATGGCTGGGAAGCGAGTCCTTGAACCATCCCTGGCGGAACTGACACCGCTCGATGACTCCGTAGCGGCGGACGTTGTCCTCCACGGTGCGGAGATCGCCTCTGAACGTTCCTTCGACATCCGGTCTCATGTTGTCGCCGGCGGCCGGCGCCGGAAGCCCTTCGAATGAGTCGTAGACGATGAGCTCTCGTCCCACTATGTCGCAGATGATGCTCAAGTTCGTTGTCGTTCCTCCGAGCCAACTGCCGCATTCGACGACGACTCCCTTGACCGACGGCGAGATCTCGAAGAGCTTCGCGGCCATCGCAAGGTGAGCCTTGTACGAGATGCCGGTCCGGATGCGTCGCGAGTTGCGGTAGAGCCGAACGCCCAGCTCGAACTTCTTGCGCCACGTCATTCCGTACTTCGGACGGAATTGCGGATTCGAGAACAAGAAGAAGATCGTCAGCGGCAGACAGAGCCGTTCGTACATGACACCCAGCCAGGTCATCCGGTTGACGGAGCGCTCGTTGCGGCGTCGTCGGCGTGCCGCCGACATCGCTTCTCTCATCGTCGCGCGACCGGTGTCATGTCCCGGATCTGCTCGTCCGCCGGAGACCGCCTCGCCCCCGTCCTGCGCAAGCGGCCTCATCGAACAGAGCTTAGCGGGGCGAAACTCAGTCACCATCGGCGACTGACCGAAGGGCGCGCTCCCTTCTCGCGCTCATCAGGCGACGTGTAAGCCGAGCATGCTCTGCACCCGCGCCGCGATGTCGTCGTGACCGAGTTGCGTCGGGTGCAAGCCGTCCTGCATGAGACCTGCGGCGTAGCAGGCGTCCCAGCCGGTACCGGCCGTCTGGGCCCATGCATCGTACAAGTCGACGAGCGCGCAACCCATGGTGCCCGCGACGTGCTTCGTGATCGCCCGATATTCCGCTTGGATCGTCGCATCGCGGCGTCCTTCGATCGTCAGCGCGCCGGCGTCGCACGAATCTGTCGCCGCTGCCGTCATGGTTGCGACCTGGCTCGATTGAACGGAGGCGATGCACGCGCCGTCAGGTATGTTCGTGCCGCGTATGCGGGATCTCGAATCGCTGGCGAGGAACAACACGCTCGGAGATGTCACTGCCTTGGATCCGGACGTCGTGTTCGCGTCGCTGACACCACGGGGCGGTCGCTGCTCATAGGGGC
>JALYLU010000118.1 GCA_030774075.1 Actinomycetota bacterium
ACTCTGGACCCTGGAACAACCCGCTTCGTGGGGTTCTACTGACGACATGGATGTACTCGTGATCGAATCAGCACCAGGCATCGCCGCCACCCTCGAACATCGATTGGTGCGCGATGGCCACCAAGTCCTCTCGTGCAACGACTCCCACGGCGGACCGTGTGCAGGCGTCGCGTCGAACGGCGAATGCCCACTGACGAATCATGTGGACGTTGCGGTGTTGGCTCGCCAACGCTGCGCACCGCGTACCCTCAACGAAATGGGCTCCGTTTGTGCTCTGCGGCATCGCGTGCCGCTCGTGACGCTACATCCGGGAGACGAGTTCGGACCCGGACCGAGCACAGAGATCGCCGCCGCCGTGGCTCGCCGCGCCGTCGAGGCCTCGTACGAGGCGGTGGTGCGCCGGCAGGTCGGACACGGCGTAGATGACATCACGGTGCAGCGGGAGTACCAGCGGATTTACGTCACGATCAGCGTCGACGAAGCGATGTCGGCGCTCTCCATCCGCCGACTCGTCGACCGAGTACGTCAAACAGTGCGCGCCTACGACCCGCACACGCCGACCGTTGACATCTCCATCGTAAGGGCTGAGACCGACATCGGCTAGAACCACTCCTGTGCCACGAGACAGGGGAGACAACAGATGCCACTGAATCCGGAAGCTGTCGGAAGTGTCGGCGAGCCCTACGAGGCGTCATGGACGTCGAAGGACGCGTTGCTCTACGCCGTCGGCGTGGGCGCGGGAAGCATCGATCCCACGGGTTTCGAGCTCGAGTTCACCACCGAGAACTCGCAGAACATCGAGCAGCGCGTGCTGCCGACGATGCCGGTCGTGCTCGGCATGGGCGGCGGTCCGGGCCTTCCGAGTTGGGGCGAGTTCGACTACCGGATGTTGTTGCACGGTGAGCAGGGGGTGACCGTGTACGGCCCGATCCCGCCCGACGGCGAGGTCGACTCCGTCACCAAGATCGTCGGGATCTACGACAAGGGCAAGGCTGCCGTGGTGCGGCTCGAGGCGGAGTCGACCTACACCGCCACCGGCCAGCCCGCCTTCACGACGCGCTTCGCCGCGTTCATCCGGGGCGAGGGCGGCTTCGGCTAAAACCGTGGTCCGCAGATCGCAGATCCGCCGAAGATGCCCGAGCGCAAGGCCGACCACGAGGTGACGTACGCGACGCGTCCCGACCAGGCGCTGCTCTACCGCCTGTCGGGCGACCGTAATCCGTTGCACTCCGATCCCGAGCTCGCGAAGTTCGCGGGTTTCGAGCGGCCGATCTTGCACGGGCTCTGCACGTACGGAGTCACCGGTCGCGCGTTGTTGCACGAGTTGTGCGGTTCGGATGTCGCCAAGTTCGGAAGTATGGACGCCCGGTTCTCGAAGCCCGTCTACCCCGGCGACACGCTCACCGTGAAGATGTGGGACGAGGGATCCGGACGGACCATCTTCCAGACGGTGAACCAGGACGGCATCATCGTGATCGACGGAGGCCGCTTCCAGCTCACGTGACCAAGTCCACGTGAGTTAGGCGAACAGCGCGACCGCGGCCGCACCCACGAGCGGTCCGTCGTCGCGCAGCGCGCCCGGCACGACACGCGTCTCCCTCGAGAACTCGAGCCGGCAGCGCGCGTCGATCTCGGCCTGCGCGGCCGCGAAGAACGCTTCGCCGTAACCGAGCGCGACCGAGCCGCTGACGACGGCGAGCCGAAGGTCCAGCAGGTTCGCGACCGACGCGATGGCGCGACCGACGAGGCGACCCGTGCGGGCCCGAACCTCGGGCGGGGCAACGGCGGGCGAACGACCGGTGATGCGCGCGATCGCGGTGCCGGATGCCTCGGCCTCGACGCATCCCTGCGCGCCGCAACCACAGATCGCGCCGTCGGGCTCGACGGTGATGTGGCCGACATGGCCCGCGTTGCCATCCGAACCGTCGAGGAGCCGACCGTCTACGACGATGCCGCCGCCGACGCCCGTCGACACGACCATCGCGATGAAGTCGCGCACGCCGGCTGCGGCGCCGATCCAACCCTCGCCGCGGGCGAGCGCCTTGGCGTCGTTGTCGATCCGGACCGGGAGCCGGCAGTGTTCCGAGAGCCGGGCGCGCAGCGGGAAGCCACGCCAGGCCGGGATGTTCAAGGGGGAGACCGTCTCTCCGCCGCGCGTCATCGGTCCACCGCAGCCGACGCCGACGGCGTGCGCGTGCCGGGCGGCCTCGCCCAGCTCGTCGATCGCCGCCACAAGCGTGTCGAACAAGGCGTCGGCATCACTGTCGCGCGGCGTCGGAACGAGCCGCCGATCGAGGACCCGACCGTCGGCGCCGACGATGCCGACGGCCAGCTTGGTGCCACCGATGTCGACGGCCACGACCGTTTCGGTCGCGCCGGCCGCAGTCATGACGCTTCGACGCGCAACTGTTCGACGCGCAGGGGTTCGACGCGAAGGGCGACGACGCAGATGTCGTCGGGCGACGGGTGCGGTACGAAGGGATCGTCGACCAGCTTGTCGCACAGCGTTTCTAGCGGATCGCCCGCGTATTCGCGCACCCGCTCCTCGAGCCACGCGAGACCATCGTCGAGCACGCGGTCGCGGCGCTCGACCAGGCCGTCGGTGTAGCAGACGATCAACGCGCCCTCCTCGAGTCGCGCGCTCGCCGTCCGGTACTCGCGGGCCATGGTTCCGAGCGGAGCTCCGTTCACGTCGTCGAGGAATCGGGCGGAACCGTCGGGCGCGACGAGTAGGGGAGGCGGATGCCCGGCGCGCGACCACGACATGAGCCCGGTAGTCGGTTCGTAGCGCGCGACGAACGCGGTGACCATTGCGTCGTCGTCCTGGTTGCGGATGAGGCGATGCAAACGCAACAGGACAGTCGCGGGATCGGAGTCCTCGAACGCGTAGGCGCGGAGTGCGTTGCGCACGCGTCCCATGAGACTCGCGGCTTGCACGCCGTGCCCGGCGACATCGCCGACCACGATGACGATGCGGCCGTCGGTCGTCGCGAACGCGTCGTACCAATCGCCACCCACATCGACGTCGACCTCGGCCGGCCGATAGGCCGCCGCGACCTGAACGCCGGCAATGACCGGCAGCCGATCGGGAATGATCGTCGTCTGCAACAACTCGACGATGCGATGTTCGGCCTCGAAGCGCTGCTGACTCTCCTGCCACAGCCGGGCGCGTTCGAGCGCGGAGGCGCCGCGCCGTCCGAGGTCGACCGCGAGCTCGAGATCGGCCGATCCGAGCCGTTCACGGCGCTCGTCGCCGATCGAGAGAACGGCGAGCCGACGACCCGCGACGGTGAGCGGCACGAGCAGGCACGATTCGAAACCGATGCGATCGAGTTTCGTTCGCAGGTCCGGATCGGCGTCGAGCATGGTGGCGGCCTGAGCGGTGAGCCCGTGGAACACGAGCGGCTCGCCGGTCTGCAGCACTCGCGCGACCGACGCACCGTCGTCGGTCAGCCGCTCCAAGACCTCACGCACGAGGGGCGCGAGCGTCGGGTCGCGGTGCGCGACGTTGGAGCGTTCGAGCGAGCCGTCGGGCGCGAGCCGTACGACGGTCGCCCAGGCCCCGATACGCGTGGCCGCGAGCTGGCAGATCGTTTCCAGGACCCGCTCTGGGTGGTCCAGCGCCGCGAGCCGTTCGGACGACTCGAGCAGCGTGCGCAAACGCGCGCGGCTCGACTGCTCGGCTTCGAGGAGCATCCGGCGCTGGTCGATGTCGACGGCGACGCCGGCCGCGCCGATGATCGCACCCCTCGCGTCGTGTACGGGTTCGCCGCGACCTTCGAGCCAGTGCACGCTGCCGTCGGGCCAGACGACGCGATGATCGAAGCGCCATGCGACGTCGCGCGCCATGCCGTCGTTCACGGTCGCCATGGCCCGCTCACGATCGTCGGGATGGAAGAGCCCCCGGTACATGGCCATCGAACCGTCGAAGCTTCCGGGCGCGAGTCCGAACAAGGCCTCGAGCTGTTCATCCCAGTCGACCTTGCCCTTCGCGAGGTCCCAACGCCACGTTCCCATCCGACCCGCGCCGAGCGCGAGCCGGAGCCGCTGGGCATCCATCGCCTGCGGGAGTGCGATCTCCAGCTCGGTTTCGCGTTGCTCGCGGAGCCGGGTCAGCGCGATCGCGGCGACCGAGGCGACCGCGACCACGCCCACCCGAACGACGTGATCGCTCGTGAGGAAGATGCCGTTGACCTGGCCCAGGAGGACGGCTATGGCCACCGAGTAGACGCCCACGACCGTGACTTCGATCGTCGACGCCCCGATGGCCGCGACGAGGGGGCCGACGAGGACGGCGGTCAGCAGGACCTCGTGATGGCGAGCACCGTCGGCGAGGGCAAGGGCCGAGCAGGCGAAGAGCCCCGCCATCAGCCAGACGCGGGATCGGTGAGTCCGACGCCCCGACGAGGCGACCCCCCGCGCACTCGAGACCATGCTTTGGATGCTAGCCAGCCGCGTCGAGCACCTCGGTCTGCGCTAGCCGTCGTCGAAAGGGGTGCGGTCGGTAGCATTCGCCCTTGTGGCGTCGCTGCACCTCTCGCCGGACCATGCGGCCGCGTCGAGAGCACGACGGTTCGTGGCGGAGACGATGCGAGCATGGGGCTGCGACGATGCGATCCCGGACGCGGAGCTCCTCGTGTCGGAGCTGGTGACGAACGCGGTGTTGCACGCTCGTTCCGCGACGCGGGTGACGATCGAACGCGACGGCGCGACCTTGCGTTTCTCGGTCTACGACTCGAGCCCCGCCCGCCCGCGCTTGCGTGACTACGGGCCCGAGGCCGTGACCGGCCGCGGTCTGCTCCTCGTGGATCGCATCGCACGGCGCTGGGGGGTCGACCCCGACGAGGCCGGAAAATGCGTCTGGTTCGAAGTAGAGAGTCGCGCCAAGGTCGGCTAGCGGTCGCCCTCGAGTGCGAACAACTCGGCGAGTCCTGAGGTCTCGATCACCCGGGTCACCCCGTGGGTCGGCCGGCGCAGCTCGAAACGCCGACCTTGCGCGGCGAAACGCTGCTTGGCCTGCACGAGGAGGCTCAAGCCGGTGGAATCGATGAATCGGAGCGCGGCCAGATCGACGACGACCGGATCGCATCCCTGGCGGGCCAGGTCGCTCAGGGTGGTGCGCAGCACAGCGGCCGTCCCGAACTCGAGCTCTCCGCCGATGGTGACGAGAGCCGCTCCGGCGTCGCGCTGCACCTCGACGGCTATCGCGGCCGATTCATCGGTGCTCACCGTTCCAGGATACCGGCCCATCCTCGGGGCGCCAGACGATCGGCCGGTATTGCCACTCGCGCGCAGGTAGGTTGCCTTCGTGACGCTCGACAGCTTCGGGGCCCGGGCCGAGATGACCGTCGGCGCCCGAAAATACGACCTGTTCCGACTGGACGCCGTCGTCGACGACCCGTACTCCCTTCCGTATTCGCTCCGCATCCTGCTCGAGAACCTCTTGCGCCACGAGGATGGTGAGAACGTCGGGGGCGACGACATCCGCGCGCTCGCCGACCGGTCCCGCGCGGCGACCGAGGCGGGAACACGCGAGCTGCAATTCATGCCCGCTCGCGTGCTCATGCAGGATTTCACCGGTGTGCCCGCGATCGTCGACCTCGCGGCGATGCGCGACGCGATGGCCGATCTCGGCGGCGATCCGCGTGCGATCGAGCCCGGCATCCCTGTCGACCTCGTCATCGACCATTCGATCGTCGCCGACATCGCCGGCGTTTCCGATGCGTTCGTGCGCAACGCCCAGCTCGAGTTCGCGCGCAATCGTGAGCGCTACACGTTCCTGCGCTGGGCGCAATCCGCCTTCCGCACGTTGCGCGTCTTTCCACCCAACCGTGGCATCTGCCATCAGGTGAACCTCGAGTACCTCGCGCAGGTGGTATTCCGCGGCGCCGATGGGCTCGTGTTCCCCGACACGCTCGTCGGCACCGACTCGCACACGCCGATGGTGAACGGCCTGGGGGTGCTCGGTTGGGGCGTCGGGGGCATCGAAGCCGAAGCCGCGATGCTCGGTCAGCCGCTCTCGATGCTGTTGCCGCGCGTCGTCGGCATCGAGCTCGTCGGCGCGCTTCCGACCGGATCCACCGCTACGGATCTCGTTCTGACCGTCGCCGAGTTGCTGCGCGGGCACGGCGTGGTGGGGAAGTTCGTCGAGTTCTACGGCGAAGGCGTGGGCCGCGTGCCGCTCGAGAACCGGGCGACGATCGGCAACATGTCGCCCGAGTACGGCTCGACGTGCACCATCTTCCCGGTCGACGCCGAGACGTTGCGCTACCTCCGCGCGACCGGTCGCCCTGACGATCTCGTCGCGCTGGTCGAGACGTACGCGAAGGAGCAGGGGCTCTGGCACGACCCCGACGTCCGGCCCGTGTACGACGAGACGATCTCGTTCGACCTCTCGACGGTCGAGCCGTCGCTGGCGGGTCCGGCGCGGCCGCAGGATCGGGTGTCGTTGTCCGGCGCGAGGGCGAGCTTCGAGCAGGCGCTGCTGGCGTTCCGTCGAGAAGAGTCGACCTCGAGCTCCAGCGTTCCGCTCGCGGGCGCGCGTGCAAGCGCCGACGAGTCGTCACTCGAGTCGTTTCCCGCGAGCGACCCGCCCGCGCCGGCGCCGAGCGCGCCCGCGCACGAGCAGCCACCCGTGGGCGTGGGCACGCGACCTCTGCTCCTGGATCGCAGCCGTTGTGCGGTGACCCTGGCCGACGGCCGCGCGTTCGAGCTTGCCGACGGCCACGTCGTGATCGCGGCGATCACGTCGTGCACGAACACTTCGAATCCCTCCGTGATGATCGCCGCCGGCCTGCTCGCGAGGAACGCGGTCGCTCGCGGCCTGAAGGTGCCGCCGTGGGTGAAGACGTCGCTCGCGCCCGGCTCCCTAGTGGTCACCGACTACTACGAACGTGCGCAGTTGCTGCAACCGTTGCACGAGCTCGGATTCGACGTCGTCGGCTACGGCTGCACGACGTGCATCGGCAACTCGGGGCCACTCGCGCCGGAGATCTCCGAAGCGATCGATCAAGGCGATCTTTCGGTTTGTTCGGTGTTGTCGGGAAACCGCAACTTCGAGGGCCGCATTCATCCGGATTGCCGGATGAACTACCTCGCGTCGCCGCCGTTGGTCGTCGCGTACGCGCTCGCGGGTTCGATCGACGTCGACCTCGTGCACGATCCGTTGGGTCAGGATGCGGACGGCTCTCCGCTGTACCTTCGTGATCTCTGGCCGTCGGAGGCGGAGGTCTCGCAGGTCGTCGGGTCGGTCCTCGACCGCGCGATGTTCGAGGAGAGTTACGCGACGATCCTCGATGGCGACGACAACTGGAAGGCGCTCTCCGCGCCGGCCGGCGATCGATACGAGTGGGACCCGACGTCGACGTACATCCGTCGCCCGACCTTCCTCGAGGGCATCACGGCAGAGCCTGCTGAGCTGCACGACATCGACGGCGCGCGCGTGCTTGCGCTACTCGGCGACAGTGTCACGACCGACCACATCTCGCCGGCGGGCGTGATCCGGCGCGACGGCCCGGCCGGACGATGGTTGCTCGAGCACGGCGTGGAGCCGCTCGAGTTCAACTCCTACGGTTCTCGGCGCGGCAATCACGAGGTGATGGTGCGCGGCACCTTCGCCAACGTCCGCCTGCGCAACCGGCTCGCGCCGGGCACCGAAGGCGGCGTCACGCTGCATCTCCCGGACGGCGAGCAGATGACGATCTACGACGCGGCGATGCGGTATGCGCGCGAGGGCGTGCCGCTGGTCGTGCTCGCGGGCAAGGAATACGGCTCCGGCTCGTCGCGCGACTGGGCGGCCAAAGGCTCGCTCCTGCTCGGCATCCGCGCCGTGCTCGTCGAGAGCTTCGAGCGCATCCATCGGTCGAATCTCGTCGGTATGGGCGTTCTACCGCTCGAGTTCCTGGCTGGCGAGTCGGTCGCGTCCCTTGGCCTCACCGGCCAGGAGATCTACCGCGTCGTCGGGTTGCACGCCCTGGCCGGCCCGGGCCCGCTGCCGCGCGAGGTGACCGTGAACGCCGACGACACAACGTTCACGATGCGGGCCCGAATCGACACGCCGTTCGAGCTCGCCGTGTTCCTCGACGGGGGCATCCTGCCGTTCACCCTCCGGCGCCTGGCGCGAGCGGGTCATTAACCCAGACGAATCAAGGGCGACGTGCCTCGCACACTGCATGGAGGTCGGGCCAGATCGATGCCGTTGCTGCGATGACGGTCGCGCCGTCGTCGGCGAGGCCACGCAAGTTTCCGGTCTCGGCAAGCGTGGCCGCAAGCTCGAGCTCTCGCGGTGCACGTGAGCCGTGCGCATCCATGACTTGTTGCGGCCAACGCTCGGCGAGCCAGCTCAGATGCAACACGTGCGCGAAGGCGCCGTACGGTCCGCCGAGACAGTCGCGTTTCGGAAGTGCGCGCGCGATCGGCTCGAACGTTGCGAACATGTCGTGCAGACCGTCCCACACCGGGTCGTCCGCCGCGTACAACAAGCGCGGGATCCGATAGATGCGCATCGTCGCCGCGCACATCACGCACGGCTCGAAAGTGCTGTACAGCGTGTAGTCGTCATACGGCCCGACGGGCAGACAGGCCAGCGCGTTCATCTCGGCGTGCGCCATGAAGGTGCCGGCCAACGGGGTGCAACCGTCAGGCTCGTCGAACACTCGGCTTCGACCGATCGCAACGATCGATCCGCCAGGATCGGTGATCGCGGCACCGACGCCGGCCGAACCCGAACAGTACGACGCCCATGCCTCCTCGAACGCCGCTCGCCAACTTTCGTCGAGCGACGCCCACGCGTTCGCCGCGTCAAGCACCGCGCCAATCTAACTCGAGAGCTGTACCTCAACCGCGGCATTGTCCGTGACCGAGCGATACGCGGCGTCGACGAGTGCGTGCGCGGCGAGCGCGTCGGAAAAGGTCGGGGACGCGGGCTGCTTCTCTCGAACCGATCGCACGAACGCGCGCGCCGCAGGATAGAGATACACGAAGAAGTCACGTCGATCGATTCCGGCAGCCGCGAAGTGCCGATCGCGCAACGCGCCGACATCGAGCCGTTCGGGTTCTTGATCGGGTCGCTGAACAAGGAAGCTGTCCTCCCGGGCACCGACCAGGAAATCGGTCGTCACCTCGACCGCCCCCCGCTCGAAGAACACTTCGAGCCGGCGTTCCTCGCGCCCGCGTACGCCGTTGAAGATCGAGATCAACGTGCCGATGACGCCGGACGAGTGTTCGATGGTGCAAACCGCGGTGTCCTCTACGTCGTAGCCGAATACGTTGCGCGTGCGCGCGTAGATCCGCGTGGCCGACCCGAAGAGCCAGGTGAGTATGTCGGCGCTGTGGATCGAGTGCTCCAGGAGCGCGCCACCGCCCGCGTGGTCGCGCTGCGAACGCCACGAGCTGTGGCCGGGCACGACGTCACCCGTCGGCCAGTACTGGTCGTCGCGCAACGTGTAGCCCATGGGTGCGCCGAGGTCGCCGGCGGTGACGAGCCGGACGAGCTCGTTGATGAGCGGATGAAACCGCGAGTGGAAGCCGACCTGGGCCGTGAGGCCCGATGACCCTACGAGCGCGCACATGTCGCGCACGATGTCGAACCGGGTCGCGAGTGGTTTCTCGCACAGCAGCGGCTTGCCCGCCGACACTGCCGCGTGAACGAGATCACGATGCGTCGTGGTCGGCGTGACGATCACCACGGCTTCGACGTCGGGGTCGTCGATGACGGCCTGGGCGTCGGCCGCGACCCGTTCGAACGGACAGATGCCTCGCGCGGCTTCCACGGCATCGGCCGAGAAGTCGGTCACCGCGACGGGGCGGACCTCACCATCTTCGGCGAGGAGGCGCAGCGCGTACGCGTGACCCTGGCCGATCATCCCGGCGCCGATCATCCCGACTCCGATATTCATTCGCTCTCTCGCTGCGGGGCGGGATACCCGCCCCGCGGTCGCTCTTTCGCTGGCGAGTTCGCTTCGGCTGCGCCTGCGCGGACCGCGTGCGCGTCGGGTTCGCGGGTTTCGGCTGCGCCTCCGCTCACCGCGGCGTGCGCGTCGGGCGGTCCGTCGGTCCAGCGGGCCACGGCGCGGGCCGCGGCGACGGTGCAGTACACCAAAGTCGACCCGAGGAGGAGGCCGCCGGCGACGTCGGCGGGATGGTGGAGCTGCTTCGAGATGACGGCGCAACCGACGAGGAGGGGGAGCGCGACCAGCAACGGCGTGAGCCGGACGCGGCGATCGAGAATCAGCCAGGCGAACGTCGCCGCGGCCGCGGCCGCGGTCACGTGTGCCGACGGGAACATCCTCCCGGCGACGCGGACGACGTGCTGGTTCACGCCGGCGACACGGTGGGTGCGGACGCGATCGACCAACGGCTTGAACACGAGTTGGGCCGCGAGCACCGCGCCCAGGCTCCCCGCAATGCCGGCGAGCGCCAGCCGGTATCGGCCGCGCGCCGCGGCCGCGCCACCGAGCGCGATGGTCGTCAGCGCGAACGGGAGCG
>JALYLU010000119.1 GCA_030774075.1 Actinomycetota bacterium
CACCCGCTCCCCCGCCTTGTCGGCGACGACGAGCTCGAGCGCGTTCGAGCACTCGGGCGTTGAGTACTCGGGGTGCGCGTGATCGACGTAGTAGCGGGCGCCGTTGGTGAGCACCGCGTTCACGAGGTGGGTCTCGATCTCGGGTGGCTGCGCGCCGTCGCGGGCGAAGCCGCGCGCGTCGCGGCCGGGCGATTCGTCCTCGAAGTCCCAGCCGATGCGTCGCTGCTCGACGTACCCGTTGATCAGGAGGCTCGACGCGACGACCGGGTTCGGCTCGGGCGCGCCCCGCAACGACACGCCGTACTCGGTCTCGATACCGACGATCTTCGGCACGGCCACCGTGTCATCCTACCGACGCTTGGGGGCGCCCACCGCTGGTCAGAGGTACTGGCCGGTGGTGACGCGCTCGATCTGACGGCCGCCTTGGTCCTTGTCGCCTTCGTTGACGATCGTGCGGACGTAGACGATGCGCTCGCCCTTCTTGCCGGAGATCTTCGCCCAGTCGTCGGGGTTCGTCGTGTTGGGGAGGTCCTCGTGCTCACGGAATTCCTGCTTGATCGAGTCGAGGAGGTCGTCGGTGCAGATCCCGCGGTCGCCGCCGGCGATGGTGCGCTTGATCGACAGCTTCTTCGCGCGCCGCACGATGTTCTCGATCATCGCGCCCGAGGAGAAGTCCTTGAAGTAGAGCGTCTCCTTGTCGCCGTTCTGGTACGTCACTTCGAGGAACTTGTTCTCGTCGCTCAACGAGTACATCGCGTCGACCGAGGCGTCGATCATGGTGCGCACCGCACCCTGGGGATCGATACCTGCGTTCTTCAGCTCGCGATCGGCGATCGGCAGGCTCGTCGTGAGGTACTGGGTGAAGATCTGTTTCGCGCTGTCGATGTCTGGACGCTCGATCTTGATCTTCACGTCGAGACGGCCGGGGCGCAGGATCGCGGGGTCGATGAGATCCTCGCGGTTCGATGCACCGATCACGATGACGTTCTTCAGAGCTTCGACTCCGTCGATCTCCGCGAGCAGCTGCGGCACGATCGTCGATTCGATGTCGCTCGAGATGCCGGTACCGCGTGTGCGGAACAGCGAGTCCATCTCGTCGAAGAACACGATGACGGGGTAGCCCTCTTCGCTCTTCTCTCGCGCCCGTTGGAAGATGAGGCGGATCTGGCGCTCGGTCTCGCCGACGTACTTGTTGAGGAGCTCGGGGCCCTTGATGTTCAGGAAGTACGAGCGCGCGCTGGTATTCCCGGTCTTCTCCGCCACCCGCTTCGCGAGCGAGTTGGCGACGGCCTTCGCGATGAGTGTCTTGCCGCAGCCCGGCGGGCCGTACAGCAAGATTCCCTTCGGCGGCTGCAGATCGTGCTCCTTGAACAGGTCGCCGTAGAGGTATGGGAGCTCGACCGCGTCCTTGATCATCTCGATCTGCTCGTCGAGGCCGCCGACGTCGTCGTAGGAGACGTCGGGCACCTCTTCGAGGACGAGCTCTTCGACCTCGGGGCGAGGCAGCTTCTCGAGCAGCAGACCCGACCGGCCCTCCATCAGGAGGTGATCGCCGGCGCGCAGTTTCTCGTGAAGCAACTCGTCGGCGAGCTCGCACACCCGCTCTTCGTCGGCGCGTCCGACGACCATCGCGCGCGTGCGGTCGGGCAAGAGCTCCTTGAACGTCACGATCTCGCCCGCGAGATCGGAGTTGCGCGCGAGGACGACGTTCAACGACTCGTTGAGCACGACTTCCTGACCGCGCCGTAGCTCTTTCGTCTCGAGCTCGGGATGCACGGCGACGCGCATCTTGCGGCCGGCGGTGAAGATGTCGACGGTGCCGTCGTCGTTCGTGCCGAGGTACGTGCCGTACGCCGACGGCGGCATGGTGAGCTTCTCGACCTCCTCGCGCAGCGCGGAAATGTGCTCTCGCGCCTCGCGCAACGTCGCCGACAGCTTCTCGTTCTGGGATACGGCTTGGGCGAGCTGGCCCTTGGTCTCGAGCAGTCGCTCCTCGAGCGTCCGCACACGCTTGGGCGCGTCCTGGAGACGCCGTCGCAGGACGACGATCTCTTCCTCGAGTCCCTTGATGCTCTCTTGGAGCTGGTCGACCTGAGCTTCGTACTCGGTCAGCCGCCGCTCGTGCTCGGAAGCCATTTGAGCGACACCTCCTCGGTCGATGGCGACCCTAGTCCCGTGTTCAGGCCGGACTGCGCGCATCCGATACCTTCCCCCGAGGGCCTCTCGGGGGACTGGATTTGTCACTCTCCGGTGTGATAAATTAACGCGAACCGTTTCCGCCGTTTCACGTTCATTCGACTCGCCGAGCAAAAAAGTGAGGACCTCCGATGAAGGTCTGGATCGACCAGGATCTCTGCACCGGCGACGGGCTCTGCGAGGAGATCGCGCCCGCCGTCTTTACTCTGCTCGACGACGGTCTGGCCTACGTCAAGGAAGGCGACAAGGTGTTCTCCGATCCGGGGGGTGCCGAGGGCTTGGCCAATATCCCCGACGGGATGCTCGACGCGGTCGTCGAATCCGCCGAAGAGTGCCCCGGCGAGTGCATCTTCATCGAGGCCGAATAGCCGAGCCCGAATAGCCGGCACTGTCGGGTGATGGTCATTCGACCAGGCACGATCCCGTGTCGGCGAGCCCCGACGACTTCGTGCTCGCCGAGAGGACGGGCCGCACCTCCTCGTCGGTGAGCGCGTAGCTCGTACCCCTCCGCCCGGGGTCGATCGCGAACGCGACGCCGAGGACGCCGCCGTGCCGGTTGACCAGCGGACCACCCGAGTCGCCGGGCGCGAGCCTCGCGGCGAGCACGAAGACGTGACGGCGACTCGCCGACGTCCGGTAGATGTTGGTGCCGACTGCGACGATCTCTTCGCCGATGCGCGCGGGTACCGCCTGAAGCGGTCCGCCGCCCGGATGTCCGTACACCGCGCCCACCTCTCCCGTCGTGCCGTTCGCAAGCGCCAGCGCGGACGCCTTCAACGCCGGGACCGACAACACGGCGAGATCGCGCACCGGATCGAACTCGACGACGACGGCCGGCATCCGCGTACCGAAGTTGTCGATGACGCTTGTCGACCGCTCCCCCGCCACGACGTGCGCGTTGGTGACGACGGTTCCGGGCGATGCGACCCAACCGCTGCCGTCTTGGATCTGATGGCAGGCGTTCCCGGTCACTTTCACGGTCGAGCCTCGGACCATTGCGTCGACCTCGGGCGACAACTTCTCCTTCGGGGCGGCACCCGGATTCGGCGGGTTGTCGAGCGGCCCGAGCGCCGATGGGTAGGGCGCCTCGGAGATGGCGAGACCCCAGGCCGCGAACGTGGCCGGTTGACGCGGCGCCGCGCGCTGTATCGCGGCCACCACCCAGGAATCGCGAGCCATGCGCGCCGGCCAGCCCTGCGCGGTCGCGAGCGACGGAATGACCATCCAGGTCAACACCAGCAGGCCGAGCGTGCCGGCCGCCGCGCCGGCGATTCGATCCCACAGTGGGAGCGGGCTCGGGAGCGGGAACACGCGATGCACGAGGAGCCCGACTACCAGACCGAACGCCTGCCCGATCGACGCGACGAGGAAGAGGAACAAGAGCGCGACGCCGATACGGCCGTTCGCAGTAGTGCCCCCGAGCGCGGTGACGACTTTGGGTACGAAGTTGACGCCGATCGCGAGGCCGGTGAACACGCCGGCCCACGCGAAGACGCGGGCGACGAGCCCGAGGCGCCAGCCACCCCAGCCGGCGCCCAGAGCAGTCGCGATGATCGCGACGTCGAGTGCGTTCACTCGCCTCCGGCGGTCGACTGCGGCTCGTCGGCCAGACGCCGCGCGACGGTGAGGAAACCCGTGTGCGCAACCATGCGGTGATCGGGCCGGATCGACTGCCCTTCGACGTGCCAGCCCCGGTGGAGGACCTCGAGCGTCTCGATCATCGCGAACGGTGCGGAAACGAGCTCTTCCCGGAGGCGACCGACTTGCAGGATCGTCGGCAGGTACGCAAGGAGTAACCCTCCGGACACCAGCGCCTCGGAGGCGTGCTTCACGACCCGCCACGGCTCGGGGAGGTCGAGCATGACGCGGTCGACCTCGCGCTCGTCGATTCCTTCGTACACGTCACGCACCTGTACCTCGAGTGGAACGTCAGAGCCGAGGAAACCGTGGACGTTCTGTACGGCACGTTTCGCGAAGTCATCGCGTATCTCGTAGCCCGTGACCGTGCCCGTCGGCCCCACCGCGCGCAGGAGCGCGTTGGTGAGCGCGCCCGAGCCGACGCCCGATTCGAGGACACGCGCGCCCGGGAAGACGTCGGCAAGGATCAGGATCGGACCGATGTCCTTGGGATAGATCACCTGCGCGCCCCGCGGCATCTCGAGTACGTACTCCGCAAGTGTCGGCCGCCACGCCATGAGGCGGACGCCCCGCGTCGTGCGCACGGTGCTGCCGTCTGCGTGACCGATCACGTCGTCGTGCTCGATGATCCCCGCGTGCGTGTGAAACTGACCGCCCGTGACCAGCACGACGAGGTGACGGCGACGACGGTTGTCGACGAGCAACACCCGATCGCCCGGCGCGAACACCCGACTCACGAGATGCTCCGGACGCCTTGCGGCTCACCGACCGCGCGGGCGCGCATGCGACAGAACGCGCACACGTCGCCGGGGGTCGGCGCCCCGCACACCGCACACGGACGCAACTCGGCGCGCGCGTGGTCGATCTCGACTGTGAATCGTTCGTGCGCGCGTTCCAGGAACCCGAACACGAAGGCGGCCTTGGTACCGGGTGATCGCTCCTCGATCTCGTTCAATGTGTTCTTGTAGCCGAGGTGACGGTTGCCGCCCGCCATCGGGCATTCCTCGACGATGTAGTCGATGTTCGTGAGCACGCAGTACGCGGCGAGCTCGCGCTCGCCCAACCGGATCAGCGGCTTCACCTTGCGGGCGAACCCGGGCGCGGCCGGGAGCACCGGGTGCTGGCGTCCGAGGAGCTCGGTCTCCCAGCGCAGCACGTTGCCGAGCAGCACCGCGGCTTCGTCGTCGAGGTTGTGACCAGTGGCGAGCACGTCGTAACCGTGCCGGGTCGCGGCTTCGTTGAAGATGTGGCGCTTCGACAAGCCACACGCCGAGCACGGCGCGCGCTGCGCAGCTCGGGAGCCTCCCTGGACGTCGAACCCGTACTCGGCCGCGAGGTCGATCTCGAGCAGTGTCCAGCCCCGCTCGGCCGCAAAGTCGCGTACGTGCCGGCCCGAGGTGTCCGAGTACTCGCCGATGCCGAGACCCAGGTACAGACCATCGGCGTCGTAGCCGAGCTCGCGCAGCAGCTGCCAGAGCCCGAGGGAGTCCTTGCCCCCGGACACCGCCACGAGCACTCGCTCGCCCGGCTCGATCATGTGGAAATGGTCGATCGCGCGCCGAACCTGTTCACGGCAGTGCCGCACGAAGCACTCACGGCAATAGCCCGCGTTGTGGCGCCGGACCTCGATGGCCGCCGGGGCGCGACACCGGCCGCATCTCACGAGGCACCGCCCGAGGTGACCGGCCTGATCTCGACGACGTCGCCCTCACTGAGCCGTTCGTCGTTGGTCGCGAGCGTGTCGTTGCGGATCACGATTACCGACTCGGCGACGATCTCGAGGTCTCGCAGGAGACGGCCGACATTGCGGGGCGCGGGGACGTCGAGCTCGCGCTTGGGGTTCCGCAAGACGACCCTCATGATGCGACTTCCATGCAGATCGCAACAGTACCGGCGCCCGGACCATCTGCACTTCGTAGGGCTACTGCCTCGGCCGGGCGACGACTTCGAAGACGTCGCCGGCCTTGATCGCCGTCCGGTAGAGGACTTCCTCTTCGTCGCGCGCGAGATGCCGCAGCAGCCGGAGGCCGCCCGCCGCCATCCCGACGATCAGCCAGGGCGTGGAGCCGGACATGCCCTTGCGCAAGCCATTGCGCGTCAAGCGGCGGAGAAGCGACGCGTACACGTCAGATCCGACGGATTTCGAGGACCATCTGGCGCTTCTTCCCCTTGCGCTTCCCGAACCAATATGCCGTCACTATCGTCAGCACGACGACGCCGACCGCGACGGCGATCGCCGGCACCTTTGCAGCCTCGGTGCGGTCCTCGACCTCGCCGCGTAGCTCTCCGAACTTGGCCTCGATGTCGGCGCGAGTGATCGGCGATCGCGGCTTCTCGGGCGTCTTCGATCTCGGACTCATGGCTTCTTCCTCTTGGTGCCCACGATCCATGAAAGTCCGGCGATCGCGAACGCGCCCACCACGACGATGGCGTACGGCGCCCATGACCAGTTCCCGGTGAAATGTGGCCCGCGACCGTCTCCCTGCAACGCGCGCAACGCGCCGATCGCGAGGAACGTGACGCCGACACCCATGAGGAGCGCGCCCAGGACGCCGAACGCGACGTAACGGCCGAGATTCCTCAGCGGGTCTATCGTCTCTTGCTTCGCGTAGGCGATGACGAGCTCTTTCAGCTCGCGAATCGTCTGTTGCGGATTGTCGGTCACGCGCAACCTTTCGAGGATCGGCGGAGCAGTTTCGTCCTGGCGCGGCCCGCGGTGCAAGGCCCGCGGGCCTTTCGCCGCGTGATCACGGCGGGGGCACCAGATCGGGCGGAGCCCGCACGTCAGGAATGGAACCCACGGCGCGCGCCACGTCGACTTGTAGCTGTGCACCCGCGCCGGCCGAGAAGTCGCCGTTCGCGAGGAAGGCGAAGCGGAGATCGTCGGGCCCATCGACGACGCCGACCAGCCCGACGACGCCTGCGATCGAGCCGGTCTTGGCGCGTAGCTTCCCGGCAAGCGGATCGCCGACAAAGCGCTGGGCGAGCGTTCCGGTGCGGGCCGCGACCGCGAGCCCCCGGTCGATCGCGGCGAACCTCGGCTCGGTCGCGAGCTCGATGAGCTGCAGCATCGTCGTGCAGGTGACGCGGTCGTCCGGCGCGAGGCCCGAGCCGTCGTGCATGACGAGACCGGTCCGCCGCACGCCGAGGACGTCCATCTGGTCTTCGACGATCCGGACGCCCAGCTCTGTGGTCGCCGGAACGTCGCCGGAACCGGAGCTCACCGCGATGTCGCGCAACAACTGCTCGGCGGTGTAGTTGTCGCTGCTCGTGAGCATCTCGCCGATGATGTCGGAGAGCGACGGCGAGTCGACGTGTGCGACCTCGTGCTTGTCTCCGGACGCGAGCCCGCGCCGGACGCCGCCGGCGATCGTGATGCCGCGCGCTGCGAGCATCGCCGCCAGCCGCTGGCCGGTCGTCAGCGCCGGGTCGGGCGCGGGCGTCTGGTCGTGCGCGTCCGCATACCCGCCGTCGACGGTGAGCGCACCGAGCGAGCCGACGTCACCTTCCTGCGCGTAGATCGGCTTCCATGCGGGAAGGAATCGCAGCGTGTCGTGTATGTGGTCGTCGACCAGCAGCGCACCGCTCACGTCGTGCACGCCGGCCGCGGCGACGGCATCGGCGAGTTGGGTCAGCGCGGTGAACGGAGCGTCGCGGTACGGCGCGCGCGCGTGTTCGTAGACGATGTGCTCGGGAGTCGCGAGCAGCGGATCCCCACCGCCGACAAGGACGAGATTGCCGGCGCGACCGGCAAGCACTCGGGTCGTGAAGCGATGATCGGGTCCGAGCCGGTTGAGCGCGGCTGTGGCCGTGAGGAGCTTGAGCGTCGACGCGGGAGCCAGCGCGCGGTCGGCGCCGATGCGTGCCAGCGAGCCATGGGCGCCGTCGACTGCGGCGCACGCGTCGACGGGTGCGAGAGTTGTGCCGACGATTTCGGTGAGCTTCTTCGTCAGCGCGTCGCCGGCGCGGGCCTGCGCCGCGCTCTCGATGGTCAGGACGAGCAACTCCGGAACGCGCCGGGCAGACCACAGGGGTGTCCGCACCTCGGGCGCACCGGCGCGGGCGGGAAGCGCACGCGTGGGCCGCACCGCGGCCAGGACGAGGACCGCGCCGACCGCACACGCGATGGCGAGGAGAGCAAGACTCGCGCGCCGAAGGCGGGTCACGTCACGTCACGACAATCCGCGCGCGATCCGGTAGCGCGCGTCGTGCCAGAGATGGGCGAGCGCGACGACGGCTCGGTTCGCGCTCGAGTAGCACACGCGTCCCGTCGCTCGGACCGTCGCCGGCCCGGGATTGTCGGGTGCCGCGACCGCGAGCTCCGTCGCCGTCAGGATCGGCTTGCCCGTCGCGTCCGAGATCTGCGCGGCCGCCTGCGCGAAACGCACGTCCTGCCGCTCGTGATACGCGACGATGCGAAGCAGTCCGTGATCGGGATAGAACGGCCCCGCGCGCAGGAGCCGAGCCTGGTTCGACTGGATGCCGAGCCCGAGGTAGACGATCGCGTCGATATCGGGATGCCGGGCGACCAGCTCCATCACCTCGGGGATGGTGTCGCGGGTCTCGCCGCCCGCGAAGTCGATGGGGTCGTTGCGGCTCCAGCGGGGCGGGAGCTTCTCGTCGATCGCGGAACGCAAGTCGTTCGGGAGCGGCGCGAGCTCGAGACCCGGTGCGCGCGCAATCGCATCGGCGGTGACCACGCCCCATCCCCCCGCAGTCGTGAGCACCGCGGTCCGCGGTCCGCGCGGCAACGGCTGCGTCGCGAACGTGGCCGCCGCCTCGAACGCCTCCTCTACGGTCGCCGCGCGCGTGATCCCGGCCTGGCGACACATGCCGTCGAAGATGCGGTCGTCCGCCGCAAGGCTGCCGGTATGGCTCGCCGCGGCCCGCTGACCGCCGGCCGTCGTTCCGCCCTTGACGAGGACGACCGGCTTGCGCCGCGCGACCTGGACGAGGCGGTCGAAGAGCGACCTACCGTCATCCACGCCCTCGACATAGGCGAGGCTCACGGCGGTCGCGTCGTCGTCGGCGAACCAGTCGAGGTAATCGGCGACCGAGACCGCAGCCGCGTTCCCCGCCGATACGGCGCGGCTCACACCGACACCGGTTTGCACCGCCCAGTTCTCGAACGACGAGACGAAGTTCCCGGATTGACTCGCGATCGCGATCCGTCCGGGCGGTGGATACGGCGCGACGATCTGGGCGCACAGCTGCACCGGCGTCGACACCACGCCCTGCCCGTTCGGTCCGGCCAGAAGGATTCCGAGCTCGTCGGCGAGCGCGACCAGGTCTCGCTGCGCGCGTAGTCCGGCGTCGCCGGCCTCGCCGTAGCCCGCGCTCGTGAGGAATGCGGCCCGGACTCCTCGTCGCGCGCAGGCGCGCAGCAGGTCGGCATTCGCGCCCGCGGGCGTGCAGACGAAGACGAGGTCCCACGGGCCGTCCGGCAGCTCGTCGACGGTGCGGGACGATTCGACGCCGAGCACCGGCGTGGCTTCGAGGTTCGTTGCCGCGACCCGGCCCGAATAACCGGACGAGAGGATGTTGTGCAGCGCGACGAAGCCGAACTTGCCCGGATGGGTCGACGCGCCGGCGACGATCACGCCGCGCGGCTCGAAGAGGGCGCGGAACGCCTGGTCGCTCGGGCGGACGCGCAGCTCCGCGTGTGCAGGCGGCGCGGCGGCGTCGAGCTCGACCAGCGCGTCGACCGCGACGGGCTTGCCGTCGACCACGATGAGCGGGTTGAGATCGACCGCCGCGACGTCGGGTCGGTCGCGGGCGAGGCAGGAGAGGCCAACGAGGGTCGCCGCGATGGACGCGCGGTCGACGGCCGGCTCGCCGCGGAACGGCCCGAGCAGCTTCTGCGTCGCGAGACCGTCGAGGAGATCCTCGGCGTCGAGCTCCGACAGCGGCACGAGCCGGAAGGCGACGTCACCCAGCGCCTCGGCCAGCACGCCGCCGACCCCGAACATCACGCACGGACCGAATTGGCGATCGCGGAAGAGCCCCGCGATCAACTCGCGGGCGCCGCGCACCATCGGCGCGACCAACAGCTCGACCGCGCCATCCTCCGGACGCGTCGCCGCAAGGAGCTCGTCCGATGCGGCTCGGACTGCGGCTGCGTCGCGCAGCCCGAGCCGGACGAGGCCCCGCTCCGTCTTGTGCGCGATGGCGTCGCCGCACAGCTTGACGACCACCGGGTAGCCCAGCCCGTCCGCGGCCGCGACGGCTCCGACGGAGTCGACCGCCGTTCGCTCGTCGAGCACCGGTATGCCGTATTGCGCGAGGAGTTCCTTCGACGCAGCTTCGGAGAGGGTCGGCACGGCCGCCGAGGCTAGCGGTGCACCTTCGGCACCACGCCGATCGGTTAGCTGGAGCGAGCGCGCTCGCCAATGAGACCTCTGCCGAATTCGCGACACCTCGCCTGCGCAACAGGTACTCGTAGAAGGACTGCTAGCGCGGGTGCTAGCGCGGGTGCTAGCGCGGGTGCTAGCGCGGGTCCTAGTGGTGCGTCGCGGATTTGATCTGGTGGGTGAGGGCGGCGCGTCCTCGGCGCACCTTGGCGATGATCTTCTTGGCGGGCGTGTGCCAGACGAAGGGCTTGGGGTCGTCGTTCCAGTGCGATGCC
>JALYLU010000120.1:0-9593 GCA_030774075.1 Actinomycetota bacterium
TCGCTACACCACTCGGATCAAGCTGGCGGCCCGGCGCGCCCGCGAGGCCGACGCTCGCATCGCCGCGCACGCCAACGAGACGCTCGCGGCGGTCCGCTCCGTGCAGGCCTTCAGCCGGGAGGAGTTCGAGGACGAGCGGTTCGCAGTGCGCAACGAGGAGAGCTTGGGCGCGGCGCTGGAGGCGGTTCGTCTGCGCGCGGTCTTCACGCCGCTCGTCGACATCGTGGCCCTCGGCGGCACACTGTTGGTGACCTACGTCGGCGTCCACCGCGTGCTCGATGGCAAGATGTCATTGGGCATCCTCCTCGTCTTCCTCAGCTATCTGAAGTCGCTGTACCGACCGATGCGTGCGCTCTCGAAGATGACCTATGTCGTGAGCCGCGGGACGACGAGCGCCGAGCGCGTGCAGGAGATCCTCAAGCTCGACGAGCGAGTGCCCGAGCGGTTGGACGCGCGCATCGCGCCGCGCTTCGTCGGGCGCATCGAGCTGAGAAGCGTTACCTTCCGCTATACGCCTGATGGGCAGCCCGTGCTCGAAGACGCAACGCTGAGCGTCGAGCCCGGCGAGCACGTCGGCATTGTCGGCCGCACCGGCGCCGGCAAGTCGACGCTCGTGAGCCTGATTCCGCGCTTCTACGATCCGGAGCGGGGCTCGGTGCTGATCGACGGCATCGACGTGCGCGACCTCGAGCTTTCGTCGCTGCGGCGCCAGGTGAGCCTCGTCCTTCAGGAACCGGTCCTGTTCTACGGCTCGATCCTCGACAACATCAGCTACGGCGATCCTCACGCGTCGGTCGAACGCGTGTGGGAGGTCGCTGATGCCGCGCACGTGACCGAGTTCCTCGACCGCCTTCCCGACGGGATCTACTCGGAAGTCGGTGAGCGCGGCGCCACCCTCTCCGGTGGGCAGCGCCAGCGCGTCGCTATCGCAAGAGCCATGCTCGCCGACGCGCCGATTCTCATCCTCGACGAGCCGACCACGGGACTCGACCGGGAATCCGAAGCATTGGTGCTCGATGGCCTCGCGCGACTGTCCGACGGTCGCACCACGATCGTGATCTCGCATCACGACGCTGCACTGCGCGACGTGACGCGGGTCATGAACGTCGCGGACGGTCATCTCGTCGAGGGTCCTGCTCTCCGCGATCTGACCGGCACGCCGGCGGCCACGGGACCCGACGCTCTCGCGCGCGCGGCCGACGAGATCGCGGATCACACGTTCAGCACCGTCCCCGATGGCTACGCTCCCCACGAGGTCACCGCGTACCTCGCGGGTGTCAGCGCCCAGCTGTCCTCGGCTGCCGCCCGTGAACGCGTGCTCCTCGAGGAGCTCGAGCTGCATCGTGCGATGCTGGATGCCCAGGTGGACGCCGCGAGCGACGCACGATCCGACCCCGCGATACCGCCGCAATGAGCGCAGTGAGTCTGAGCCGACGCGGCTCTCCGCGCGACGACCGAGGCGAGGTGACGCGCATTAGCTTTCTCGGCGACACCCTCGTCGGCGGTGAGGCACAGCCGTTACTCGACGAAAAGGGTCCCGGGTGGGCTTTCGACGGTATCCGGCACCTGCTCACCTCGAGCGATCTCGTCGTCGCGAATCACGAAGGACCAATCACCGGACACGAGCGTCCCGAGACGAAGCTCGAGACCGGCCGGAAGCGATACTGGTACCGAGCGGCTCCCGGGTCGGTGCAGGCGCTCGTCGAAGCCGGTATCAAGGTCGTGAGCCTCGGCAACAATCACGTGCTCGACTTCGGCCAAGCCGGCCTCGCGCACACCATCGGTGCGCTCGATGCGGCCGGAATCGAGCACTGTGGCGCGGGTTCGAACCGAGCTGAAGCTCGCCGTCCCGCGATCGTCGAGGTCAACGGTCTGAGGCTCGGTTTCGTCTCGTTCATGCAGCGTTACGACCTCTACGTGACCGAGCGTCTGTACGCGTCGCGCACGCGTGCCGGACCTCTGCGTCTGCGTGGCGATCGCGCCCGTACCGATCTCGCGCGCCTGGCAGACCGCGTGGATCTCCGAGTGGCGCTCGTACACTGGGGCCGCAACTACCGCCGGTTGAATCCGAGGCAGCAGAGGCTGGGCGCCGAGCTCTGCGCCGCGGGAGCGGACATCGTGATCGGTCATCACCCTCATATCCCGCAGCGCATCACACTCAACGAAGGCGTGCCGGTGTGCTACAGCCTCGGCAACGGCCCGCTCGGAACTCCCGGACGGTTTCACAGCGGCCGACCGCCGTACGGCCTCGTCGTCAGCTTCGATCTCGACCGCCTCGCGGTGCCGCGGCGCATGTCGGTCGCGCTCATCCACGTCGACAACGCGCAGGTCTGCTTCCAGCCCCGCGTCGCCGACGGTCCCGACGCCGAACGGATACTGCGCAAGGTCCTCCCCAAGCAGCTGCACTGGCATCACGACCGCGGTCAGGGCATGGTCGCGGATCTCGACGACATTCGATCGCCGGTCGTCGAGAGACGGTTCGAGTGACCCTCAGGACCAGAAGCGCGCGACCGCAGCGGCGTATTCCTCGAGCCAGTCGTCTCGCCCGGCGTTGTCCTCGGCGACCCACGCGTCGATCAACGCCTCGGACTCGGGGCCACCGGTGAAGGCGCCGTCGTCGTAGCCGAGCGCCTCCGTTTTCTCGATACGCGTCATACGCGGATCGCGCGCCGGGAGGTTCTCCACCCACCGGGCGAGCAGGTGCAGGGCCGAGCCGTTTCGCTCAGCGAGTTGATCTGCTCGCTGTCGCAGATGATGGGCGACGAACGGTCTCGCATCGCGCATGTTCACCTCCGTTCGGGGCCGGGCATCACGGCGTCGAGAGGCTTCAAGGCCGGATCTCCACGGGGACGCCGAGGGGAAGCATGTGCGCCAAGCGAGTGATGCCCGCGTTGCTCATGCGAATGCACCCGTGACTCACATCCTTGCCGATCAACCACGGCTCGTTGGTTCCGTGTATCCCGATAACACCCTCGCCACCGTTGAATCGTGTGAGTACGTCCGAGAACCCCGACAGCTGATACGCGAACGGGCCATAGACCCCGTTGGGATTCAGGGGCCGAAGTAACTCCTTCGTGTAGTACACCCCACCCGGCGTCGGTGTCTGCGCCCTGCCCACGCCGACGGGCTCCCGATCCGCGATGTTCGACCCCTTGAAGACCGTGATCCGATGCGCATGCAGTTCGACCACGATGTCGTAGTCGTGCTGCGAGAGCCGGACATCAGCCTGGCGAATCCACCCCGAGCTTCCATTCGGTCGGACCGGAAGGAGCACGCGCAACCAGCCGCGCCTGGACTCGCGCACGACAAAGATCAGCGGCGCCCCCGACGGCTGTGGGCTGGCGAGTGTCATGCGAGGACGAGTATCGCCCGGCCCAACGAAAACTGGCACGGTTCGGGTGATCGCCTGCGCGACGATCGTCGTGCTCCCCGTCGTGCTCCCCGTCGTGTCACCCGTTGCGGGGACAGTGACCGTAGGACTTAGCGAGGTGACCGGAGTCCCCATTCCGCCCCGTGACGGACCCGACCCGCACGCGGCGGTGAATGACGTGACGGCGACCAGCGCAATCACCATGAAACGCGGCAGCTTGTCGTCCTTCGCCGCGTTCTCCGGCGGTGCCGCATGCGCTCTTCGCATGCTGCACAGGCTAAGCCTCGATCCACCGATTCTTGGTCTGTGCGGGCGGCGGCGTCGCTTCGTGAAGTGGATCGCGCTGCTGGGGCCGTGACGAGGTCGTGTCGCGTGGCCCGCGGGTGTGGTGGTGGCCTGGGGAGTGGTTCGGGTCCGCGTTCGCGCATGGCTGCGCCCCGGGGTGCCAGTTGATGATCGACGCGTGGCGTTGGTCAGGCGCGCAGTGGGATGGCGCGCAGTCGTGTCAGCGCGTTGAGGAACGTGTCGGCCCATGGCCATCGGGCCGGCAGTCGGAGCGTGTGTGTTCCACTTCGGTTCACGAGACGGCCGGGTAGTGCGATGAGTCGGGTGCGGATGGTGCGCGCGACGGTGAGTTCGCCGTCGGGGGTGATGTCACCGAGGCTGGCGCTCCAACGGATCAGGTTGTGCGCGAGCACGGCGCAGCACAGCCATGCCGCGTTGGCGAAGAACTGTCCGGAAGGGACGTGTTCGAGGCCGGCGCCTTCTTTGAGGTCGCGGATCGCGAGTTCGACGACGGCGTGGTGGCGATGGAACTGATCGATGGTGACCGCGTCATCGTCGAGGTCGGTCAAGAACGCGTGGTGGCGCCAGTCGGGCCACAGCGCGGCCTGCGTCGTGTCGGTGAGGCGGGTGCGACGCACGACGAGCCGCCGACCCTTGTAGCGACACTCGGCAACTTGAGCGACACCGTCAGACGTGTAGTCGATGTCCACCCATGCTGTGTCGGCGATCGTCGCGATCGTCTTGGTGATCGCACGGTTTCCGGTGCGGACCGCCATCGTGTAATGCACCCCGAGCCGTCCGAGGGTTGTGATCGTGTCGTTGGACCAGAAGCCCGAATCGACCCGCACCACGATCTCGCCAGTCGCGCCGGCGCGTCGCACGCGGGCGATGAGCTCTTCGATGAAGCGTCTCGCGCCGCGGGCAGTGTTGGCTTGACCTTTGCGCATCCGGGCGTGCAACACCTCGCCGGTCTCGGCCCGCGTCGCGATGATCGGGTGATAGCCCAACACGTGCGTGTAGCCGTAGCCGGCGCCTTGCTTGTGTTTGCCGGCGACCTCGCAGATCGTCGAATCGATGTCGACGACCAGTCGACCGCTGCCGGGCCCGGCGCCGAGGCGCCACGCGCGGCGGATCGACTCGGCGATCACCGCGTCGAGCTGGCGGACATGACCGAACGTGAACGCCCGCAGGAACGTCCCCAACGTGGAAGGCGCCATCACCCGAAACGGCAACACCCGCTGCGTGGCGCCAGCGCGCAGCATGTCGGCGTGGTCGATATGCGAACCGCCCGCCACGATCGTGTGCACCAACGTCAAGACCTTGCGGCCCGACCGCGCGCCACCAACCCGGCCGACGAGACGGACCGAGCGGTTGATCAGCGTCTCCAACCCGAGCCGCGACGCGAGCGTCGCGATCACCACCAGGCCCGCGTTCGCGACCAGATTCGGGTCGTCGAAAGTCACCTCGACACGATCGATAGCGTGCGATACTTCACCCACTGGAAGTGCCTCCTCGAGCTGGCCACCATGACGACGTTGAACACCGTCATCGTTCCAGCCCAGGAGGCATTTCCCGTGGATACGCGGCTCCGCTCAACCGCAACTCATCGGTGGATCGAGGCTAAGAGCGCGCGCCAACAGGTGTTGACGTTTGACGCGTGGTTTCCGAAAACTCGTCCGGACCGGCGACCTGCGGCTTTGCCCGAGCGACGGTGATGGTGTGACGGATCTCCGGAACTGCGCTATCGACCCCAATCGTCCTGTAGCGGACGCGCTCGGTACCTCGCACGGCACTGTTGCATCGCGGCGGCGCGCCGTCTTCCGGACGCCGCGACCACCCACCGTCCGCCCGGAAGGGATGCCGCGGAAGTCGAGGCCACGATGACGGCCGCCCCGCTGGCGCCACCGGTCTTCGTGATATCGCCGGGTGAAGAGGCCGGGACCGCGCAGTATCGAAAGGATGGGTCGGGGATTGTGACGACGAGGCGAGGCTGTTCCTCATCGCCTTCCGGGACGACGCACGCGCAGTCGTCGGCCTCGGACGTTCGTGCTCTGCGCCGGTGATCAACGCTGCTGTGGACGGCTAACGGTTGCTGGACGGACGTGGTCGTCTTCGGACTCGAAGCGAATTGCCCCGACGGCGCGCCGACGCTATGACCGACTGGCCGCCTTCGTCGGCCGACGCGTGCAACGGTCTCGCCACGAACGGCTCGTCGAGGCAACAACCTCGAAGGCCGGCGCCGCGCCGCGCATGAATCACGCGCTCAGCGCGCTGACCTCGTCATCGCCTGGTTGCTGACGACGATTGTGACTTTGCGAGCGCGGAGCGTTCGCCGATCGACGCATTCGCCGCGTGTCGAAGCCCGCGCGCAAGCGTCGTGAGGTTGCCGTCGCGGCAGCGGAGTGGCGCGATGTCGTGGTGCCATTTTGGTGCCAAGACGTGCTGACACGGGGTGCACGCGAGCCCACTGCGCGATACCGCTCGTTGCATCGCCGCAGGTCAAGACATATGCAACGATGGCATTGGTACGCCCTGAACGCGCTCGAGGAAACAGCCAGTTCTACGCCGAGCCCTACGAGGTCGCGTAACAGCCGGCGTCTGCGCTCACGTCGTCGTCATACGTGCCGTGGCTGCGGTTGCCCGTCGTCCGCGGGCGCGGGATGGGATAAATCGACGACATCGGCCGCGGTATCGCGGATCTCTTGTGACGCGGCGCGTACATGGGTCGCAACGTCGCTTGCGGCATCGCGGGCGTGTTCGTTCACGCGCTCAGACGCACGCCCGACGCGGTCAACGATGGCGCGGCCCGCGTTGTCCGCTACATCTGAAGACCCGAAGTAGTCGTCATAGAGCCTCTTCGCGCCGTAGGCCGCCAGACCCAAGATCGCAAGCCGCACCAGCATGCGCATCATCATCACCTCTCCCCTCGTCGTCGGCGTGGCAGGGCGTGCGAAGCGAGCAGGCGTCGAACACCCGCTGACTATCTGCCCTCGAACACCCCCGAATAACCCTGCGAGTAGAAGATCGTTACAGCGGATCGCAGTGCGCAGACCCGTTCGTGAAGTCGATCGGGTCGCCCCTGGAGCGGTTGGGCTGGAAGGCGAAGAAGGTGTCGAAGTCGGTCGTGAAGATGGCGAGGAAGCCGTTGGTCAGTTTCGCCGGCCCGCGCCCCGCGAGGGCGAAGCTGTCGTTCATCATGCCGGTGAAGACGGCGGGGTCCGCGACCGTGTTCGAGACGCGGAATTGGTTGCTGTAGTTGAACACGTACGCGTTGCCGTTCTGGTCCGTCGCCGTGCCGCGCGCGTGGGTCGAATTCTCGATGGTGGTCACGCCGTCGCGTCCGGTGCGGGTGGTCGTGATCGACTTCCGGACCCCGGTCCCGTTGACGGTGGTGCCGGCAGGGAGGTTGCCGCAGCTGGCGGACGACAGCACGAACCCGACCGGACCCGTCTCCTTCGCTGCGCCACCGCCGGCCGCGGAAGCTGGTCCAACGCCGATCGTGGACATGACGATGACGGTTGCGACGGCAACGACGAATCGCTTCATCCTTGAACCCCCATGTCTCGTTGCGGAGATATCCGCCCTCCGGTCGGCGAACCCTCCGCGCCACCGCACCGAGTCGAGCCGACCTCCCAACACGTACCGTAACCGTCGTTTCCAGGCCGGAACAAGGCCCGAACGCGCGGCGGAGCGCCTCCGCCTGTCGCGCGCGCGAGGCGCGGAGTAGGTTCACGCGCGTGGCGAGGGGCACCACACCCGAGGCGACCGTCGAGCGCCGCGACAATGTGACGTTGCTCGCGGCCGCCCTCGCCGGCGCCGCGGTGGCCGTCGCCCTCGGTGTCTACGGCCGGCGTCACGACCCCGCCGGCCAGGCGCTGTTCACGCTCGGCTTCAGTGGCACCATCAACATGAAGGCGTGGCTGGCCACGGGGGTGCTCGCGCTCGTGATCGTGCAAGTGCTCCTCGCGCTGCGGATGTACGGCGCGCTCGGCCGGAGCGCGGCGCCCGAGTGGGTCGGACCGACCCACCGGCTCGTCGGCACGCTCGCCTTCCTGGTGAGCCTCCCCGTCGCGTATCACTGTCTCTGGTCGCTCGGCTTCGAGTCCCACGCCGATCACGCGCGTCGCTTCTGGCATTCGCTGTTCGGTTGCGCGTTCTATGGCGCCTTCACTGTCAAGGTGCTGGCCGTGCGGTCGCGCCGTATGCCCGGTTGGACGCTGCCGGTTGTCGGCGGGCTCTTGTTCTCGCTGCTCGTCGGGCTGTGGCTCACGAGCGCGCTGTGGTTCTTCGACAAGTCCGGGTTCCCGAGCTTCTGACGATGGGCACCCTCGACCGCGTCGTCCGCTCGGTGCAGGTGGTCGCGGCCGTCGCGACCGCGGCGTTCGTCATCTTGCTGTTCACGAACGAGCCCCAGAAGCCGGCCGCGGTTCCCAAGGCCGGGCCCGACACCGGTCAGGCGATCTTTGCGACGCGCTGCGCGTCGTGTCACGGCGCGGACGGCGGGGGCGGCTTCGGGCCGACGCTCGCGGGCGTCGTCGTGCCTCGGTACCCCAACCCTGCCGATCAGGAAGCCGTGGTGGCGAACGGCCGCGGCTCGATGCCGTCGTTCGCGGGCAGCCTCACGCCCGCGCAGATCACCGCCGTCGTCGCGTACACCCGCACGAACCTCGGCTGAACGCGCTACGAAGGCGGCACCACGTAGACGGTGAACACGTACTCGTCGACGAGTACATGCGCGTCCGCATCCGCGACCCGTAGGTGCTCGAAGTCGTGATCGTCGGCGCGAACCAGGTCGTGCGCGATCGCGACGAGCCCGTCGTTGGCGCGTTGGGAGTCGTTGGCGGGGTCGAGGAGGCGACGCAGTACGAGGGCATCCGGCTCCGAGGACGCGCGCTCGAGCAGCGTGCGTCCGGGTGTGGTGAGGTTGTCCGGAGCCGCGATGAAGTCGTGGAGCTCGGTGTCGAGCCGCCGCATTCGGTCGACGTCGTCCGTCGAAGCCAGTACTACACGCGCCAGCTGCTCGACGCCGGGCCCGACGGGAGCCTCGACCTGACGCCCGGCGCACACGAGGAGGTGCACGGCGTCGCGTGGAGCCGCGTGGGAGCGCCCGAGATACTCGTCCGACGGGTCGACGCGCGTGTCGAGGCCGCGGCGCGCGAGCTCGCGCAGAAGGCCCGTCTGCACGGCGCCGCCGATGAAGAGCTGGTCGGTACGCACGTCGACCTGGTACGGCACACCGCGGTCGAGTCGCGGCTGCAGCTGCGCGGCGAGCCGTCCGACCGCGTCTTCAGCTCGCGTGTCGTCACGGCGGGCCGAGTCGGCGAACGCCACTGCAACCGGAGCGATCGCGAGCACCCCGACCGCCACCGCGAAGGCCGCGCCGCGCACAGCCGAGAGTCGCGCGCCGATGTGTCGCTCGGCGAACGGTGTGAGCGCGCGCACGCCATTCAGCGCGAGCGCGCACCATACGAAGCAGCCGATCGGCCACATCTGGAGGATGCGGTAGAACGGCGCGCCGTCGAAGTAGGTCGGAACACGCGACACGACGGCGGTGGCCGTGGTAAGCGCGACGAGCGCGGTGGCAGCTGCCGCGGCGGCGATCCGATCGCGGCGTCGCACCGCGAACGCGAGCGAGATGACCAGCGCGAGTACGACCGCGATCGCCGAACCGACCCGCAACGGTCCGAGCGAACTCCACGTGCGACTGATCGCACCGATACCGGCGCCCTGACGCGCGAACAGCGGCAGCACGCCGATCGCCTGCACGTCGAGCCGCAGCGTCCAGTCGAGCCCGACGAGCCGGCCGTGTTGCCGACCGAAGCTGGTCGCGACAGCCGAGAGGTTCCCCGGGGAATGCGCGAACTGGTCGTACAGCGGCAAGGCCCAGGCAACCGCGAGCGCGGCCAGCGAGATCCCCGAGGTGATCAGGGCCTCGCGC
>JALYLU010000120.1:9603-10402 GCA_030774075.1 Actinomycetota bacterium
AGCCCACGGCGCGCGCGACTCCAAAGCGTGATTGCAACGCCCGCGCCCGCGACCGCAAGCATCGCCGCGGCCAGCGGGGCGTAGATGAGATGGGTCTGGGTCACGAAGGAGCCGACGATCGCCACGCCGATAAGGGCGCGAGTGCGGCCGGCGGCGGCGACCGCCGCGAGCGTGCACAGCGCGAATACCGGCAACAGCGCGATGTACGGGTTCAAGGGATCGACGATCCACTGTCGTCCGAGTGCCCACACCAAGACTGCCAAAAGCGCGAGCGTGCCGGCCGCCGCTCGCCGTCCGAGCAGCCGCGCGACCACCAACCCGACGACGACGAGCGCGGCTGCGTTCACGAGCGCAGTGCCGACCAGGATGCCGACGGGCGACGATCGTGCGACGCGTTCCGGCACGGCGAGCGCCCAGAACATCATCGGGCCGGGATGGTGCGCGTGCTCGTTGCCGGCGCCGAGATCGGCCGCGTCTTGACCGATCGTCGAGGGCATCCCGACCAGGGGCGTGCGCGGCGACAGCACGTCGTGCGCGAGGATGGCGACGTCCGCGTCGTCGCTCACCGGCCGCCAGCCGCGGTGCGCCTGCATGCCGACCGCAACGAACAACGGCGCGACCGCGAGCGCAAGCATCGCGAGGAACCAGGCCGGCGGCCGGCCGTCGGTCTCGGACGAGCCGGCACGCGCCACGGCGACCGATGCTAGTGGCGGCGGCGTGTTCCCTTCATGGTCGTGGGCGGGCGCCGGCCCGGCTTATCGAGGGACGCGGCCGGGTCGGCCTTCCGTCCCGTCCGATC
>JALYLU010000121.1:0-9258 GCA_030774075.1 Actinomycetota bacterium
CACCAAGATGGAGCCGAAGTGTATGCACGATGAGTGAGCCCGGGCAGTTCGCCATGGAGTGCCGAACAACTTCGCTCTGACCTTCGCGTTTCGAGGGACCCCGTCGATGTGAACGATCCTCGCGATGACTGCAGCACGCGACACCGGCATGCACCACTCGGACGTCGTAGCCGTTGCAGGGAGTGTGACATGGTCCGCATGGCGACCACCCGACGCATCGTGCGACCAGGCGACTCCGACGATGATGCCAACGGTCAGGATTGCACCTGACACGACCCACCAGCGATGAACCGCCACGCACGCATAATGCCCGCTCAGGCGCTGTTATGCGAGGTGGGAACGTACCGTCGGTGCTTCCGATGGGCGCCGGGGTGGTGGCGGTCCGGATCGTTGGGTCCCGGCTGGGTGCTAGGAGGTTCCAACATGCTGGTTGTTCGCCCGACGACGGCTCTGGTGGTGCGAGATGCGGTGTTCACCACCGAGGAGGAGACCGCGCTCGTGGGGTTCTTGGCTGGGTATAGCGGCCTGACTCGCGATGCGTACGCGCTCGATCTGCGCCAGTACGTGGGGTGGTGTACAGAACGTGCGGTGGCATTGTTCGGTGCGCGCCGTGCGGACATCGAGTCGTTCGGCCGTCAGCTCGAAGCGCTCGGCCGAGCCCGAGCGACGATCGCTCGACGGTTATGCACGATCACCTGCTTCTACCGGTACGCCGAACAAGAAGGACTCATCCCGACGTCACCGGCGGTGCATGTCCGACGACCCCGCCTCGACTACGAGTCGCACGCGACGGGCCTGGACCGCAACGAGGTCGGCGCCATGTTGGTCGCGGCCGGGCTCGGCGACGCCCGCGACCACGCCCTGCTCTCCCTGCTCGCGCTCAACGGCCTGCGCGTCTCGGAAGCGACCGGGGCCGACATCGAACGCCTCGGCCTCGAACGCGGCCACCGCACCCTCAGGATTGTCCGCAAGGGCGGCAAGATCGTCACGATTCCGCTCGCACCTCGGACCGCCCGCGCCGTCGATCTCGCGGTCGGGGAACGCAGCGAAGGACCGATCTTCCCCGGCACCGATCACGGCCACCTCGATCGCCACGCCGCAAGCCGGATCGTGCATCGTGTCGCCCGCCGAGCCGGGATCACCAAACGCGTCGGTCCCCACACCCTGCGGCACGCCTTCATCACCGCCGCGCTCGACGCCGGGGTCCCACTACGCGACGTCCAAGAAGCGGCCAGCCACGCCGACCCGCGGACCACCATGCGCTACGACCGCGCCCGCGTCTCCCTCGACCGACACGCCACCTACATCGTCGCAACCTTCATCGCCGGAGCAGCCCGATAAACGCCCGATCCGAACCGCTCTGGGGTCGCATAAGCGTCCCAGAGCGGGCATTCTGTATCCGTGGAATTCGGGCAGCCGAGCCAGCGGAGAACTCGCATCTTCGGGCGGACCGGCTGCCTGATCGCCCTCGTCTGTCTCGCCGCAGCGTGTAGCGCCTCCGGAAACAACGCGACCCCACCGCCGTCGACGCGCACGACAACGACAACATCGGAATCCGCCCAGCAAGCCGCCGACATCGCGTGTCGTAACGCCGCACCGCACGATTTCTTCAACGCTTCGCCCACCACCGTCGGTGCAATCCGCGCCATCACCAGCGGCGGCCATCCCGGAGTACCGCGTGGGCACCCCTACGCTTCGGTATTGACGAATCTGAAGTCCGAAGCTTTTGCTGCGTGGTGCTGGCGTCAACCAACTCCCGATGTGTTCGTCCACTACATCGTAGGACCACACGGCGAAGTCGTTCGTCTCCACGACGAGAGCATCGGAGGCCAACCACCTCCAGCGGGACCACCGATCACCTTTTGAAGGCTCATCAGAATGGACCCGCCACAGCCGCCGATCTGCCGGTCGCATAACCGCTCCCGATCGGGCATTATGCGTGCGAAAGTTACCGTTCTCGTCCTCCGCCCTGGCGGTCGGCGCTCGGAGGATCAATGGAACTGAGCGACGCCCAGAACGCGTTGAGCGCAGAAGCCGATCGGTTCAGAGCGCTTCTCGTCGATGTTCGAGACCCGTCACGCCTCGCGATCGGGAAGTGGACCATCGCCGAGACTGCTGCGCACGTCGCGTTCGTGTTCGAGCACGTCCCCGCATACCTTGCGGGGACGGAGGTACTCCCCGGTAGCGGCGAAGATTTTGAGCGACTGGCGGACGCTCACACGGCCTACAACGACGACGCGTTGGCCTCCGACCCGGAACGGAACCTGTCGCTGCTCGCGGCGAAGACCGTTGACGGCGCCCGGCGCATGAGCGAAACCGCGAGTCGCGTCGATTGGGTCAAGCGTGTCCCTTGGTTCGGCGGCGTGGACGTATCGCCAGGCTTTTACATGGCGGTGGCGGTCAATGAGCTTCTCGTCCACGGTCTCGACATCGCGCGCGCGGCCGGGCGGAAATGGCCCGTGGAGCGATCGAGCGCAGTGCTCGTTGCGGAGACGTTCTTGACGGTGTTTCCTCACTATCTCGATCGTCAGGCGGCAGCGGGCGTCGACGCCCGCTACGAGTTGCGCTTCCGCGGTAGCTCCACCGCGCATTTCCTCACCTTCGATGATGGAGCGTTGACCGTCACGACGCAGCGCACAGGTCCAGTCGACTGTCACATCTCCGCCGACCCGTGGTGGTGGACGCTCGTCGGGTACGGGCGTGCAAGCCAATGGAGGGCCGTACTCAGAGGCAAGATTGCGACCTGGGGCCGCCGCCCGTGGCTCGCGACCAAGCTCGGGCGGCTCACAGCACTGCCATAGCGAACTAGCACATATCTGACCACGCGGACCGCTCGTTGCGCTTGTGGCCGGGTCGAAATCTCGGTCGAAGGCGAACCCGGAAACGTCTATGCCTGCCACTGCGATTTCTGTCAGAGGAGATCGGGCAACGTGTTCATCGCCTCGGCGTCGTTCCCCGAGGATCAAGTCATCTCGATCATCGGCGAGACGCGGTGTTACAACGGACTCGAAGTCGACGCGTGGGTGCGGTTGGTATCCCGGGCGGTATCAACTACCGCTTCTGCGCGGTGTGCGGTTCCAGCATCTACTTCGACATGATCTACCCGCCCACCGGGCAGCGCTTTTTCACTATCGCGCTTGGCTGCTTCGTCGATGACGTCTTCTCGCCGCCCAGGACAGAGTTCTTTACGATGTTCCGGCACCCGTGGGTGTCGCCCGTTCCTGACGCGGTTCAGATCTACGACCCCATGGGAGCAGACGCTGAACATGCGTGGCGCGAGACCGAACCACAGGGCAAGCAGACCGACGCATAACTGCCTGATTGAGAATGGTGGTGGCGTTGCGGGGTGGTCCGTAGCGTCGCGGACTGCCTGACGGTCGGCTCGATAACTGCCTGTCGCCTGCGGGTTGGCTTTCGAACGATTGGTCTGCCGTCGGGTGTTCCGCCCGTGGCGTGGCTCGAAAGAGGCGCGCAGGATCAACCCGAATCAGGAGTGCCTGCCACGGTTCCACATTGATCTTGTCGAAGGGACCGTCATGATGGTGATTATCGGGATCGATCCGCACAAGTTGTCGCACGCGGCGTACGCGATCGACAGCAACGAACATGAGCTCGCGCAGCTGTCGGTGCGCGCGGGGCAGCGTCAACTCGCCGAGCTGTTGGGTTGGGCGGAACCGTTCGCCGAGCGGCGATGGGCGATCGAGTCCGCGGGTGGGCTTGGTTATCTCCTCGCCCAGCAGCTCGTTGGTGCGGGTGAGTGTGTCGTGGACGTGCCGGCGACGTTGTCGTCGCGGGTACGTGTTCTCGGGACGGGCCGGTCGAACAAGAACGATCCGAACGACGCCCGCGCGGTTGCGATCGCGGCGCTCCGTGCACCAGCGCTCGCGCCGGTGCGACGCGAGGATCACGTCACGGTGTTGCGGTTGTTGGCGAAGGCGCATCTCGATGCGGGAAGGGCGCGTAACCGGGCGTGTTGTCGGCTCCACGCGCTGGCCGGGGAGCTCGTCGCGGGCGGGATCCGCAAAGAAGTCGTGATTTCCCAGGCCGAAACGCTCCTTGCGACGATTGAGCCGACGTGCGCGGCGCAACGTCAGCGACTCGAGCTCGCCCGTGAGCTCCTCGATGAGGTGCGGGCACTCGACACGAAGTTGAGACGCTCCAAGGCCCGTATCACCGAAGCGGTCGTCGCATCCGCGACGACACTGACCGACCTCTACGGTGTCGGACCGATCGTCGCGGCGACCTTGATCGGCTACAGCGCAGATGTGCGCCGGTTCCCAACCGCCGGTCACTACGCCGCGTACAACGGCACCGCGCCGATCGAGTTCAGCTCCGCAGGCCGGATCGTGCACCGCCTGTCACGGCGCGGCAACCGTGTGTTGAACCATGCAATCCACATGGCCGCCGTCACCCAGATCCGCAACCTCGACAGCGAAGGCCGCGCCTACTACGACACGAAAGTCGCGGCCGGCAAGACCAAACGCGAAGCGCTCCGCGCGTTGAAACGCCGAGTCAGCGACCGCGTGTACCGACAGCTCATCGCCGACGTCCGTAAGTAGGGCCCGGGAGGACAAATCAGGGAACGACTCTCTCATCCAGCGTGACCGGCCCAAGCCCTGAACGCCGGCACTTCGGATCAAGTCACTCCCGGACCCAACAACCACGCTACGCCCATCAGCCCGTCACGTCACGGGCCGAATCCACGCGCCCGAACACCGCCGCCAAACTGCCTCTTGACACAAAGAGGAATCGATCGGGAACGTTCATGCGACCCACGCCGACCGACGTTGTACCGGTCAGCAACTGGGGCGACTCGCAAGGCCAGAGCCTCTCGGTAGACGATCGTCTCAACCTTTGACCAGGCTGTCACGTCTGTATGAGTGTGGAGCCGCAGGCACTGGTGAGGGCACCGGAGGTTCAACAGTCGGCTCGCGAGTTCATCGACGTGGTCCACGCTCACCAAACGGCCGCGCTCCGACTCGCCTATCTCCTGACTGGCGATGCCGGTCTGGCCGAGGACGTCGTGGCCGACGCCTTCGCGCGCATGTACGGCAGATGGCGTCGCGATCGCATTGACGACCCGCGCGCCTACCTGCGGCGCACGATTGTCAATCAGATCCGGGACGGGTTCCGGCGGACGGCGACTCGCCGCAAACACGAAGTCAGCCGCCGTCAGTCGGAGCCGACAAGTGGCGCTGCCGACGAAGGCGTCGCCGATCGTGACCGATTGCGCCGCGCGCTCTTGCTGCTCTCACCTCGCCAGCGAGCGACGGTCGTGCTGCGCATTCTCGAAGACTTCTCCGAGGCCGATACCGCTGCACTCCTCGGTGTCAGCGCCGGAACAGTCAAGGCGCATCTCTCGCGCGGCATCGAACAACTCCGCGCCGCACTCAACGAGGAAGGCGAACCATGAGCGACATCGACATCCGCGTACGCGACGAGCTTCACGCACTGGCTGACGAGGCGCCTGCGGGCGCGGGCTTGTGGGCGCAGACGCAGGACCGGATTCGGGTCCACCGACGGCACCGACGCCTTTCCTTCACCGCGCTCGCGACAGTGAGCGCGGTGTCCGCGGTGATCATCGCTCTGACGGTCGCGGGCGGATCCCCGAAGAAGGCGACGGTGACGGTCGAACCCACGATCCCCAACCCGACGATCCCGACCACACCACGCCGGAACACACCGACCACTGTTCCGCACAACAAGCTCCCGCGCACCCCGAACGGACCGCTCTCACAAGCCTTGCAAGCGGTCGTGCGACCGCTCCTACCGTACGGCGCGCAGCTCACGCAAGCGTACGACCTGGCTACGAACGACCCACCGGCGGCGTTCGCCAACTACCTGCTGCCGAGCGGCCAAACGCTCCGCTTCGTGCGGCAACGCTTCACCACCTTCAGCCCTGGCGACCCACGGAGCCTGATCACTGATTCAGCGAAGGACAGCCTCACGACACTGGCAACTGGTTCCCGCCTGCTCAAGCTCGGGCACGGGTGGGCCCAGCAAGTGCTGCTCATCCGCCCGAATGGGACCGTCATCAACGTGGTCCAATGGGCCCCTCAGTCGGTGACCACTCAACCGTCATGGCACTCCGCATTCTCGATCGACTCCCTCGCAGTATCGGTCGTGCACGACCTCGATCGACCATCGAGTGACGTCCCGTGAGCCACGGTGCATAGCGCTGACGCCGCCACCCGTTACGCCGTCCATATCTGCCTGATTGCTCGCCACGCGAGGCTGCCTTCACCGCCACCTTGCCGGAAGCGACACGCATGTCCAACCCTGGCTGGAGGTCCAGAGGCCGACATTCGGCTCCCCGAATCGAGAGACGACCCATACGTGCGTGATGCCTTGCGGAACGGTTGGTGCGAGCGTTGGAGTCCTGGTGCCGACGCGCCTGAGGTTCTCGTCGACATCGAAGGACGTCAGTGTTCCCGTCATGAGGTACCCGTTCGTTCCTAAAAGAACCAGACGTACCTTATCCCGCACATAGTGGAAATGTCTCTCTCTTCGTGGGCCGGCTCCGACCGGCCGTGCTCTCCCGTATCAGGTCATACCCATCCATACCTACCAATAGTCGGATATTCCTACCCAGACCGTGACGGATCAGACTATCGGGACACGAACGTATGTTTGGGGTGTCCACCTCCAGCCCGCCTGCAGACTGAGACAGGACACCACCGGACACCCCTTGCTGCATTCCCGCCTATAGCCAGCCACCCATTTATATGGTGAATAGGGGAAGGGGGGTGTCCTGTGGTGTCCATTCGGGCTTCATTTGGCCTGGTTGCTGGGAAAAGACCGGACACTACGAACGTATGTTCGTATGCACTCAGTTGACACCAGCCACAATAGTGTACTCCAGCCATAGTGGTAGATAGGAGCAACACGCAGGGGAGTACTCTCGTGGCTGGATCTCCGACTACGTGGAGCCGAAAGAGACACACCGAGATACATGGGAGCAACAGGACAGAACACCCAAACGGGTACTTGTTACGCACACCGTTGAGACCGGTTCCGGCATAGGCGAAGCCGGCGCTTATCGACCCGGGGTGCCATATATGGCTGGTCTGCGGGGTTTCGGGTTTCTCCGAGAAGGGCACGAGCTCGACACCCCGATGCCGCCGGCGCCTGACGGCGCACGACGTACGAGCACGCTCGAGCTCCGCACCGAAGGTGTTACCCGCCGTTGCCCTCAACGGCCAGGGTAGAGAAGCAGAGCTTCTCGACCAGGAGGTGAGGTGCTCCGCTCCTCACCCTCACAGATTGAGCACCTGATTCGGCACGTTTCGCTCGACGACTCGTCCGCCTGACCTGCACTTTTCGTGGCGAGCAGGCCGCACAGAGTGGTCCTGGTCCGTAGTCAGATGCTCTATCCATTGAGCTACGAGCGCCGGAGCCGACCAGTGTAGACGGGTGCCCCTGCTGACCTCTGGGGCGTTGACCTAGTCGTCGTCGTCCTCGTCGTCGTCCTCGTCCTCGTCCACCTCGTCGACCAGGTAGCTGTACGCCTTCGCGAGCGCCAGAACCTCGTGCGCGTCGGCGCTGACGATGTGGTAGGCGATGCGCTCGAGCAACGCGTCGCGCACCTCGTCGGAAGTTGCCATCGTGTTCCTCCTCGCCGGGACAGCTCCGTCGACGATAGAGGTTCACATGCGAGCGCAACGCGGCTCGGTACCGGCCGTCTCGACCGTCCGAATTGCGGCGCGCCGCGGTGCCAATTGCTCCAGGTTCGTCCTCAGCGGCCGATTGCCTGGTGTGGCCTCAAAAAAGCGCTCCAACGTAATCACGCAAAGGGCACAAAACGGCGGGCCCGGCGGCTCCAACCAGTCGCGGGTCGAGACTCGGCTCGAGCAGATTCTCGAGTCGATCCAGGCCGACGCCCCGCCGCCCGGCGCCGATGACGCGGACGTCGACACCGACACCGCGCCCGGCGTCCTCCCGCCGTCCATGCGGCTTCCCTCGCAGGGCCACTCGATGACCCGCCTCGGTCAGGCGATGGTCGATCGCGGTCTCATCACGCACGACGAGCTCGAGCGTGCGCTCGAGCACCAACGTGTCACCCGAAAGCGTCTCGGCGAATCACTCATCGACATCGGCGCGGTCACGAGCGTCCAGCTCTCCCAGGCGCTGGCTGATCACCTCGGCGTCCCATTCGTCGATCTCGAGATCCACCCGCCCGACGTCCTGCTCGCAGGCATGATCCCCGAGGAGGTCGCGCGTCGTTACTGCGCGCTGCCGGTCGAGCGCTGGAATGGTCAGATCGTCGTCGCGATGGCGAACCCGAACGACGTTTTCGCGCTCGACGACATCCGCGTGTTGACCGGACAATCGATCATCGCCGCGCTCGCCGATTCCGGGCACATCCTCGGCGCGATCGAGCGCGCCTACTCGGGATCGGAGCTGATCGAGAGCTCGCTCGACGACGCGGCGGACGACTACGACGTCCAGGCCGAGTTCGCGCAGGGCGCCCTCGTCGACGACGGCCCGGTCGTCAAGCTGGTCAACGCGCTGCTCGAAAAGGCGGTGGGCGACCGCGCGTCCGACCTGCACATCGAACCTGCGTCGAAGAACGTCAGCATCCGCATGCGGATCGACGGCATCCTGCACGACACCTCGGAAGCTCCGCTCAACATCCTGCGACCGATGGTGAGCCGGCTCAAGGTCATGGGCAGCCTCGACATCGCGCAGACGCGGCTCCCCCAGGACGGCCGGTTCTCCTTGAACGTGCGGGGTCGTCCGATCGACGTGCGCATCGCGACGGTGCCGACCGCCGCCGGCGAGTCGGTCGTGCTCCGCCTTCTCGACCCGGTGCGCGGCGCGATGGACCTCGCGAGCCTCGGACTCACTCCGGACCAGCACGATCGTCTCGTGGGCGCGTTCCACGCACCGCAGGGCGCGATCTTCGTGACCGGACCGACCGGATCGGGGAAATCCTCGACGCTCTACGCGCTGCTCTCGTCGGTCAACACGCGCGACAAGAGCTTCGTTTCGGTCGAGGACCCGGTCGAATACCGGCTCGACGGGATCAAGCAGATCCAGATCAACACCCGGGCCGGAATGACCTTCCCGAGCGCGTTGCGTTCGACGCTGCGCGCCGACCCCGACGTCATCTTCGTGGGCGAGGTGCGCGACGCCGAGACCGCGCGGATCGCCGCCGACGCGTCGATCACGGGCCACCTGGTCCTGTCGACGCTGCACGCGACCCGCTCCGCAGCCGCGCCCATCCGGCTCATCGACATGGGCGTCGAGCCGTTCCTG
>JALYLU010000121.1:9268-10372 GCA_030774075.1 Actinomycetota bacterium
CTCGTGCATCGCCGCGCAGCGACTCGCCCGAAAGCTTTGCGACAACTGTGCCAAGCCGGTCGAGAACCTCGATCTCGCGCTCCTCCGCCGGCTCGGCGCGACCGACCAGATCCTGGACGAACGCATCGATGTGCGAGCCGCGATTGGCTGCACGGTGTGCCGGCGGACCGGCTACTACGGGCGCGCCGCGATCTACGAGGTCATGCCCGTCACCGAGGACATCACCCGTCTCATCGTCGAGCGGGCGGCGAGTGCCGACATCGAGCGGCTCGCGGTCGAACAAGGCATGGACACGTTGCGTGTCGCCGCGCTGCGCAAGGTGCTGCTCGGCGACCTCAGCATCGACGAGATGGTGCGCGTCGTTTCGTAGGGAGACGACAGCGCAGCGACCGAAGGGGAGCGGAGCGTGGAGTCGACCCATGAAGTCGTCTCCTAGAAAGCGAAGCGCACGATGCAGAAGGCGCCGGCTGCGAGACAGTAGATACCGAACGGCGTCAGGCTCTGCGTCTCGAAGAACCGCACGAGGAACCGCGTCGAGAAATACGCGGCGAACGCCGCCACTGCCGCGCCGACGAGCGCCTGCCCCCGAACGCCGTCACCCAAGTGCCCCATGAGGTCGGGAAGCTTGTAGACGCCCGCGGCGAGGATGATCGGGGTCGCGAGCAGGAACGCGAAGCGCGCCGCGTCCTCGTGGTCGAGCCCGCGCATGAGGCCGCCGACCATCGTGATGCCGGACCGGCTGATGCCGGCCAGGAGCGCCGCGACCTGTGCGACGCCGACGACGCCGGCCTCCTTGTACTCGAGGGTCTCCAGCCGGCGGACGTCGGTGCCCGTCTTGGTGCCGTGGCGGATGGCGACCTCCCGGACCTCCGCCCGGCGCCGGTAGCGCTCGCCGGCCAGGAGGATCACGCCGTTGACCATCAGGAAGATCGAGGCGGCGAGCGGCTTGGCGAAGACCACCCGGAAGGCGTGTTCGAGGAGGACGCCGGTGAGGCCCGCGGGGATCGTGGCCACCACCAGGAGCCAGGCGAGGCGTTCGTCGCTGGTCTCGACCTTCCGCGTGCGGATCGAACGGAAGAACGCGGCGATGATCCGCTTCCACTC
>JALYLU010000122.1:0-4192 GCA_030774075.1 Actinomycetota bacterium
GGATGGGCCGCGGCGCGCTCGACGTGCTCGGTGCCGACGGCGAGTTCGTGCCCTGTATCCACTCGGTCGGGATGCCGCTCGGGCCGGGGCAGGCCGACGTGCCATGGCCGTGCAACAACGAGCACAAGTACATCGTCCACTTCCCCGAGCCCCGCGAGATCTGGTCGTACGGCTCGGGCTACGGCGGCAACGCGCTCTTGGGGAAGAAGTGCTTCGCCCTTCGCATCGCGAGCGTCATGGCGCGCGACCAGGGTTGGCTGGCCGAGCACATGTTGATCCTCAAGCTCACCAACCCGGCAGGTGAGGTGCGCTACATCGCGGCCGCGTTCCCCAGCGCCTGCGGCAAGACGAACCTCGCGATGCTCGTGCCGACGCTCCCGGGCTGGAAGGCCGAGACCATCGGCGACGACATCTGCTGGATGAAATTCGGCGACGACGGCCGGCTCTACGGGATCAACCCCGAGTACGGCATGTTCGGGGTTGCTCCGGGTACGGGACCCGACACGAACGCGAACGCCGTCGCCGCGCTCACGCGCAACACCGTCTTCACGAACGTCGCCCTCACCGACGATCGCGACGTCTGGTGGGAAGGTCTCACGGCCGAGGCGCCCGCGCACTGCCGCGACTGGAAGGGGAACGACTGGACGCCCGCCTCCGGCGTGCCGGCCGCCCATCCCAACAGCCGCTTCACCGCACCGCTCGCACAAGTGCCCTGCGTCGCGCCCGAATGGGAGGACCCGAACGGCGTGCCGATCTCGGCGATCCTCTTCGGCGGCCGCCGCCGGAGCACCGTGCCCCTCGTGACCGAGGCCTACAACTGGCGGCACGGCGTGTTCCTGGGCTCGATCATGGGTTCCGAGACGACGGCGGCGGCGGCGGGCGCGGTGGGCAACCTCCGGCGCGACCCGTTCGCGATGTTGCCGTTCTGTGGTTACAACATGGGCGACTACTTCGCGCACTGGCTGCGCGTGGGAGAGTCGGCAAAAGACGAGAAGCTGCCCAAGCTGTTCTATGTCAACTGGTTCCGGAAGGACGCCGAAGGCAGGTTCCTCTGGCCCGGATACGGCGAGAACAGCCGGGTGCTCGCCTGGGTGTTCGACCGCTGTTCGAACACGGCCGCCGCGCGCGACACCGCGATCGGCCGTCTTCCCACGGCCGACGCGTTGCCGACTGACGGCCTGCAGCTCGCGCCCGGCGCGATCGCAGAGCTGCTGTCGGTCGACGACGACGAGTGGCGCGCGGAGCTCCCGTTGATCGAGGAGCATTACGCCGTGTTGGCCGACCACCTGCCGACTGCGCTGCACGACGAGCTCGACGCCCTCGCCAAGCGTCTCGCAGAGTAGGTCGCTCCGTGGGCCTGCTCGGTTGGATCATCGTCGGCTTCGTCGCCGGCGCCGTGGCCCGGGCGGTCACCGGCGGCGGCTGGAACCTCGGATGCCTCGGTACCGTCGTGGTCGGCGTCGTCGGCGGCCTGATCGGCGGCATGCTGTTCAACGCCGCCGGCGATAACGGGATCGGCGACTTCGGGTTGCGCTCGATGTTCGTCGCGTTCGTCGGCGCGGTCGTGTTGCTCGGCTTCGTCGCGCTCGTGACGGGACGCGGCCGCTATCGACGCGAGCGCTGAACCGCGATCAGATCTCGGCAGTGGGGATGCCGAGATCGGGCTCCGAACCGGTGCGCACGTGGGTCGCGCGCCCCGAGGCGTCGAGGTCGAAGACGATTCGTTGGCCCTGGCGCAGCATCCGGAACAGCGATCCCGCGAGCGCGTCGCTCGCGAGTACGAGCTCGGATCGGTCGGTGTCGAGCACGACGATTCCCTCGCGGGTCGCCGGGTCGAACATCTTCACGGTGCCTTGCATGTCGGCTCCAGCTGCAACGGGTCGGGCCGGGGCTAGGCCTTGACGATCTTGCCCGCCTTGAGGCACGAGGTGCATACGTTGATGCGCTTGGGCGCGCCGTTGACGATCGCCCGGACCCGCTGGATGTTTGGATTCCAGCGGCGCTTGGTGCGACGGTGCGAGTGGCTGAGACTCATGCCGAAGATCGGCTTCTTGGCACACACGTCGCAAACCGAGGACATTGTCGGAGCACCTTCTGAATCGAGCGTCGCTAGAGCACGAAGAGGCTAGCACCCCGGTACTCTGACGCTCGATGCCGACGCTGACCTGCTTGTCCGCCGCAGATCTGCGCCAAGCGGTGCTCCGATTTCGTGACGCACTGCGCGCGCACCAAGAGGAGCTGAACCGGCTCAACGTCTACCCGGTACCCGACGGCGACACCGGCACGAACATGGCGCTGACGCTCGAGTCGGTGAGCGCTGAGTTGCGGACCGCGGACTCGATGGCCGAGGTGTGCCACGCGGTGAGCCGCGGCTCGCTCATGGGTGCGCGCGGCAACTCCGGCGTGATCACGTCGCAGATTCTGCGCGGTCTCGTCGAAGGCTTCGGCGGTCTCGATGCCGTGCGCGCGGTCGATCTGCGTTCCGGGCTGCGGCGCGCCAGTGATGCCGCGTACGAGGCGGTGATGCGCCCGGTCGAGGGCACGATCCTCACCGTCGTGCGGGAGGCGGCCGAAGCGGTCGAGGCGCTCGCCGGCGATCCGACGCTCGCAGCCGCGCTCGAGCGGGCGTACGACGCCTCCTGCGAAGCGGTCGAGCGCACGCCGCAACAACTCCTCGCGTTGCGCGACGCCGGGGTCGTCGACGCGGGCGGCAAGGGATTCACGTTGTTCCTCGCCGCGCTGTTGGAAGTCGTGTCCGGCCGCGCCATCCCCGAGCCGGATCTGGTCGCCACTCCCGCTTCAGTCGCCGCGCATCTCGCCGGCGACGACCTCTCGAGCCTGCGCTACGAGGTGATGTACCTCCTCGACGCATCCGATGAGACCCTGCCGAGTTTCCGCAACGCCTGGAGCGCGATCGGTGACTCGATCGTCGTGGTCGGTGGTGACGGTCTCTGGAACTGCCACATCCACACCAACGACATTGGCGGCGCGGTCGAGGCCGGCATCGACGCGGGCCGGCCGCACCGGATCCGGGTCACCGACCTGATCGAGCAGGTCGAAGAAGAGGAGCGGTGGGTACGAGAGGCCGACGTGCTCGCCGACCTCGGTGAATTCGCCGATCAAGCCGTCGTCACGACTGCGGTCGTCGCCGTCGGCGTGGGCGATGGAATCCGTCGCCTGCTCACGAGCCTCGGCGTCCAACAGGTCGTCGCCGGTGGCCAGTCGATGAATCCGTCGACCGCGCAGATCCTCGAGGCAGTGGATGCGTGCAAGGCCGACGCGGTCATCGTCCTGCCCAATAACAAGAACATCGTCCCGGTTGCGAAACAGGTCGACGCGCTGAGCGAGAAGCAGGTCGCGGTCATCGCCACGCACAGCGTGCCCGAAGCCCTCGCCGCCCTGGTCGAGTACGACCCGAACGCGACCGTCGCCGACAACGAGCAGTCGATGCACGATGCTCTCGGCCGCGTGCGCACCGGCGAGGTGACGCAGGCCGTTCGCGATGCGTCGGTCGACGGCGGGAAGGTTCGCGAAGGCGACTGGCTCGCCCTCGGGCGCGACGGTGTGGTCGCGACGGCCGGGTCGGCTGCCGACGCGGTGTGCAAGCTCCTCGAAGCGCTGGTCGACGACGACAGTGAGATCGTTACGGTGCTCGTCGGCTGCGACGCCGCCGCCAACGAGACCGAACGCATCCGGGAACACATCGAGTACGCGTTCCCGCACCTCGAGGTCGAGTTCCACGACGGTGGGCAGCCCCTGTATCCCTATCTCGTGGCCGTGGAGTGACCGTCGCGTGCCGACCGGTGATCCGCCGCTGACGCTGGCTGATCTGCGCGAGATCCCGCTCGAGCGATTGAAGGGCGTAGGGGCCGCGCTCGAGTCGCGTCTCGCCGACATGGAACTGCGCAGTGTCCTCGACCTGTTGCAGCACTATCCGCGCCGGTGGGTCGACCGGACGAAGAAGACCGACATCGCCGCGCTCGCAGTAGGCGAGGAGGCAACCGTCTTCGCCGAGGTGCGCACGATTCACGGCCGGAGGACGCGTCAGGGCCGTGCGCTCGTCGAAGCGGTCGTCCACGACGGCACGTCGATGCTGACGATCACGTTCTTCAACCAGGCGTGGCGGCAGAAGCAACTGAGCGTCGGTACCGAGGCGTCGTTCTTCGGCAAGCTCGACGTGTACCGCGGCAAG
>JALYLU010000122.1:4202-10351 GCA_030774075.1 Actinomycetota bacterium
ACCGGCGTGATCGTCCCGGTCTACCCGCAGTCGGGCAAGGCCGAGGTGTTCACCTGGCAGCTCCGGGGGATGGTGTCGGACGCGCTCGCGAAGTGCCGGGTGCGCGGCTTCGCCGACCCGCTCGACGAAACCGTTCTCGACCGCTGTGACCTTCTCGATCGCGGTACCGCGCTGCGCGCCATCCACCGTCCGGAGTCGATGGCTGAGCTCGGCGCGGCGAAGCGTCGCTTGATCTTCGACGAATTCCTGCGGATGCAAGTGGGTCTCGTCGCACGCAAGCGCGCGTTCGAAGCCGAGGAATCGGGCATCCGGCACCGGGTCGACGGTCCGCTCGTCGACGCGTTCGTCGCCGGGCTGCCATTCGAGCTCACCGGCGATCAGCGGCGCGCCCTCGACGAGATCACCCACGACCTGGCCGGGCCCGCGCCGATGCACCGGCTCCTCCAAGGTGACGTCGGTTCGGGCAAGACGGTGGTTGCCCTCGCCGCGCTGCTCGTCGCGGTCCAGGGTGGGTATCAGGGCGCGTTCATGGCGCCGACCGAAGTGCTCGCGGAGCAGCACTACCTCGGTTCGCTTCGGCTGCTCGACGGGCTGTCGGTTCCGGCCGAGGGCTCGTTGCTCGCCGACCGACCCGTACGGGTCGCGCTGCTGACCAACCGCACCACCGCGGCCGAGCGGCGGCGCATCACCGCGGGACTCGAGTCGGGAGACATCGACATCCTTCTCGGCACGCACGCGTTGCTGTACGGCGACGCGAGCTTTTCCCGCCTCGGGCTCGCGGTCGTCGACGAGCAACACCGCTTCGGGGTGGAGCAGCGCGCGCTCCTGCGCGGCAAGGGCGACCAGCCCGACGTCCTCGTCATGACCGCCACCCCGATCCCCCGCACCGCGGCGATGCTCGTGTACGGCGATCTCGACAAGTCGGAGCTACGCGAGCTGCCGCCCGGGCGGACGCCGATCGAGACGACACTGGTCGACCCGAGCCCGCTCGCGCAGGCGGCGGCGTGGGACGCGCTCCGAGCGGAGGTCGCGGCGGGCCACCAGGCGTACGTCGTGTGCCCGCTGGTCGAGGACAAGGGCAAGGTCGAAGCCAAGGCCGCGACCGCGGAGTACGAGCGGCTGCAGGCCGAGGAGCTGCACGACATGCGCGTCGGGCTGCTGCACGGGCAGATGCCGTCGAAGGACAAGGAGGCCGTCATGCGCGCCTATCGCGCCGGCGAGCTCGACGTCCTGGTCGCGACGACGGTGATCGAGGTCGGTGTCGACGTGGCCAACGCCACGGTGATGGTCGTCGAGGACGCCGACCGGTTCGGGCTCTCGCAACTGCACCAGCTCCGGGGTCGGGTCGGGCGCGGGGGCGACCGGTCGTACTGCTTCTTGTTCGCGGATCCGAGCACCGTCGACGGCGAGCAGCGGCTCGCCGCCATGGCCGAGAGCACCGACGGCTTCGCGCTCGCGGAGAAGGACCTCGAGATCCGCGGCTCCGGTGAGGTGTTCGGCGAGCGCCAGTCGGGCTTCAGCGACCTCAAGCTCGGACGGGTCCCGCGCGACGAGGCGATCGTGATGCAGGCGCGCGGCGTCGCGGAGGAGATCCTCGATCGCGATCCGGAGCTCGGCGCCCACGCGCAGCTGCGGGACGAAGTCCACGAGCTGCTGGGCGACGCGGTCGACTTCTTGTTCAAGTCGTGAGCAAACCACGGGGCCCGCGGGGGTTGCGCGTGATCGCGGGGAGCGCCCGGGGCCGGCGGCTCGTTGCACCCCTTGGCGATCAGGTGCGACCGACGAAGGACATGGCGCGCGAGGCGATGTTCTCCGCGCTCGACGCCCGCGGGGCGCTCGAGGACGCGACGGTGCTCGATCTCTACGCGGGCACCGGCGCGCTCGCGATCGAGGCGCTCTCGCGCGGCGCCACCGCCGCCGTCCTCGTCGAACGGGACCGTGCCGCGTTGGCGGCGATACGGGCCAACCTGCAGGTGCTCCCCGGCGAGACCGTGGTTGGGGTGCCGGTCGACGTCGTCGCCCGGGACGTTGGCCGCTTCCTGGCCGTCGGGCCTCCGCCCGACGCCCCTTTCGACCTCGTGTTCGTCGATCCGCCGTATGACACTCCCGACGAGGAGATCACCGACGTGCTGGCGACGCTTCTGGAACCCGGTTGGCTCGCGCCCGGGGCAATCGTGAGCGTCGAACGGCCACGGCGCCATCCTGTCATCGTCCCGCCGGGGCTCTCGAACAGGTGGGAACGGAGTTTCGGCGATACGCTTTTGACGTTCTTGGTTCCGTAACTTGACTGGCTTGCTTCCTAACTTGACTGGCTTGCTTCCATAACTTGACTGGGGAGACTGCGTGGCGATCGCTCTCTGCCCGGGATCGTTCGATCCGGTGACCCTCGGGCACCTCGACATCATCGAACGCTCGTCCCGGCATTTCGACGAAGTGATCGTTGCCGTGATCCGCAACCCGCAAAAGACACAGTCGTTGTTCAGCCTCGAGGACCGCCAGCAGATGCTCAAGGAAGCGACCCAGCATCTGACCAACATTCGCATCGAGTTCTTCAAGGGCCTGCTCGTCGACTTCGCCCGTGACCACGGCGTCGACGCCATCGTCAAGGGTCTGCGCGCGGTCTCGGACTTCGACCAGGAGCTGCAGATGGCGCAGATGAACCAGCGCCTGTCCGGGATCGACACCTTCTTCCTGTCGACGAGCCCGCAGCATTCCTTCCTGTCGTCGAGCCTCGTGCGGGAGGTCGCTCGTTTCGGCGGGGACGTTTCCGGCATGGTGCCCAAGAACGTCAACGACCGGCTCGTCGAGACGTTCCGCTCCCAGGAGGTGTGAAGGTGCTCGAAGACGAACCGGAGAAGGTCCCCGACTCGGCCGCGCTGCTCGAACAGCTCCGGGACATCCTCGAGGCCGCGCGGAAGCTGCCGATGTCGGCGTCGGTGTCCATCAATCGCGACGAGTTCGGCGCGATCCTGCAGGACGCGATCGACGGCCTTCCCGAGGAGCTGCGGGAGGCCCGCTGGCTCCTGAAGGAGCGCGACCAGGTGGTCGAGCGGGCCGCGCACGAAGCGGAGCGTCTGATCGACGCCGCCCGGGTGCGGGCCGAGCGCATGGTCGAGAAGAACGAGCTCGTCCGGGAGGCGAGTCGGACCAGCGAGGAGATCGTCGAGGACGCCGAGCGTCGCGCGGCGGCGATCAGGCACGAGGCCGAGGACTACGTCGACCGCAAGCTCGCCGCGTTCGAGGTCGTTCTCGATCGCACGATGCAGACCGTTCAGAAGGGGCGCGAGCGGTTGCAGGTGCACGCGCCCTCGCCGGTGGTGAACGAGTCCGACGCCGACGAGGCGGGTTTCTTCGACCAGGACGACCTCTGACTCCCTGACTCTCTGAGCGCTGACCCGCTGAATCGCCTGCCTCCGAACCCACTCGGTCTGATCGGTTTCTGACACCGAGAAAGCGGGGCTGAGCTGCTACGATCCGGCGCGCCACTGTGCGCCAGGCGGTACATTCCGCGCGCCGGACCGCCGGGCTCGACCAGGCGGTCAGTCCGGCGTTCTCCCAGACGATTCCCAAGGGTCCTCCGAACGGCCTCCGAAGCGATTGCCCATGTCGACCACCAGCGCGTTTCGCATCCCCGTTGCCAATCTGCTGCGGCGGCCGGGCGCGTCCCGGACGGTCCAGCTCGAGGGCGCGCTCTCCGACGTGCGGGGCCCGGGCGCCGAGGTGACGGCCGACCGGCCGATCGCGGTGGATCTCACATTGGAACGGGTGTCCGAGGGCATGGTCGTGCGCGGCACGATCACCGCGCCGTGGGACGCGGCCTGCAGCCGGTGCCTCGCCCAAGTCGGCGGCGAGCTCGCGGTGCAGGTCGGCGAGCTGTACGAGCGCCAACCGCTCGAGGGCGAGACGTACCTGCTCTCCGACGACGACGTGGTCGACCTCGAGCCACTAATCCGCGACGCGCTCCTGCTGGAGCTCCCCGCGGTGCCGCTGTGCCGGCCCGAGTGTCGCGGGCTGTGCTCGAACTGCGGCGTCGACCACAACCTCGAGACCTGCGACTGCGACACAACCGTTCCCGACCCCCGTTGGGCGGCGCTCCGCGCGCTCGACCTCTAGACCACTCCGACTTCACGTTCAAGATCTCGACGTCACGATTACGAGGAGCTGCGAAACCATGGCCGTCCCGAAGCGCAAGATGAGCCGCTCGGCGACCCGTTCGCGCAAGTCGGCGAACATGCGCCTCGCACCCCCGGCGCATTCGCTGTGCCCGAACTGCGGCGCGTCGCGGCTTCCCCACCGGGTGTGCCGCAACTGTGGCTGGTACCGAGGCCGCCAGGTCCTCGACGTCGAGTAGCCGGGAGCGACCCGTGCCGCCAGTGATCGCGATCGACGCGATGGGCGGCGACCGCGCGCCTGCGGAGATCGTCGCGGGCGCGCTGAAGGCCGTCGACGCGTGCGATGTCGACGTGTTGCTCGTCGGCCCGCAGGACGTGTTGCGCGCGCACTTGCCCGAAGAGCAAACGCCACCGCGCGTGGAGCTCCTCGACGCCTCCGAAGTCATCGCGATGGACGAGGAGCCGGCGTCGGCGGTCCGGGCGAAGAAGGACTCGTCGATCGTGCGCGCGGCCGAGGCCGTCCGCGACGGACACGCCGCCGCGATGGTCGGCGCCGGCAACACCGGTGCGACGATGGCGGCCGCGCTCTTGCGGTTCGGGCGGATCAGGGGCGTGCACCGGCCGGCCATCGCGATCCCGATCCCAGTGATCGGAGAGGACCGCATCCAATTGCTCGTCGACGGGGGCGCGACCGTCGACCCCGACCCGGAATGGCTCGTGGAGTGGGCCGAGCTCGCCCGCGCGTACGCGCGCGTCCGGCTCGGCGTCCGCGAACCGACGATCGCGCTGCTGTCCAACGGTGAGGAGCCGGGGAAGGGCGACGCCTTGCGGAAGCGCGCGTCCGACCTGTTCGCCGAGGTAAAGGGTTTCGTCGGCAACGTCGAGGGCCGCGATCTGATACGGCGGAGCGCCGACATCATCGTCACCGACGGCTTCACCGGCAACGTCACCTTGAAGACCATGGAAGGCGCGGTCATGGGTCTGGCCGGCCTGGTGTTCGGCGTCGTCGACGAGCCCGGCGCTCCCTGGGCCGACGCGGCCGAGGCGCTGAAGCTCCGGCTGCTCCAGGCGGCGTCGACGCTCGTGCCTGACAACACCGGCGGCGGAATGCTGCTGGGCGTCGACGGTGTGTGCGTGATCTCGCACGGGTCGTCGTCGGCGACCGCGATCGTCAACGCGGTGCGGGTGGCGCGCGACTGCGTACGCGCCGACGTGGTTGCGAAGCTGCGCGAGTCGGTCGCAGCGCTCGGCGAGGGCGGGACAACCGGTGCCCGCTGAGACGCACAGTCATCGCGGGCCGGTCGGCGGCGACGACGTGGAGCGGGTCGTGCGCGACCAGCTCGTCGAGATCCTCGGCGTCGACCCCGACACCGTCACCCTCGACACCCGGCTGCGCGAAGACCTCGACGCCGACGACTTCGCCGTGATCGATCTCGTGGAGGGCGTGATCTCGGAGCTGGGTGAGCGGACCGTCGGCTTCTCGATCGACGACGACGATCTCGTGGAGTTGCGCACGGTACGCGATGCAGTGGAGTGCGCGCTTGCCGGGCTTGGATCGGCGAGACGCTCGTGAGTCAGCTCGCGTCCTTCGACGGACTGGACACGCTCGAGGCGAGCATCGGAGTCCGTTTCGACGATCGCGGCGTTCTGCTGCGATCGCTCGCCCATCGCTCCTGGTGCGCCGAGAACGGCGAACCGGAATCGAACGAACGGCTCGAGTTCCTCGGCGACTCCGTCCTCGGACTCGTCGTGACGCACTACGTCTTCGAGCATTTTCCCGAGCTTCCCGAAGGCCAACTCTCGGAGGTGCGCGCGGGAGTCGTGAACGCGCGCGTGCTCGCGGAGCTCGCGCTCGAGCTCGATCTCGGTGCGCATCTCCTCCTCGGCAAGGGTGAGGACGCCGCGGGCGGGCGCGCGAAGCCGTCGATCCTGGCCGATGCGTTCGAAGCGGTGGTCGCGGCGGTATATCTCGATCAGGGCTTCGGCGTCGCCCGCGACCTGGTTCTGCGCTGCCTCTCGGAGCGGATCGCCGCCGCC
>JALYLU010000123.1 GCA_030774075.1 Actinomycetota bacterium
TATCCGGTGATCGTCGAACCGTTGTCTGCGGACGCGGTCCGTTTCATCGTCGCCTGGCCATTCCCGGGCACTGCCAAAAAAGGGCAGTCGGTGCGCCCGGCACCCCAGACGCCGCGGCCGTGCTCTCGACCGCCGCGGTCCACTCGAAAGGACGACGCGCACTACCAACACAGATGCCGAACGACGTCGCCGGCTCAACCGTCGAATTCGAGAGCCCATCGCACAGCGTCTGGCCCAACCGCGGTACCGTATGCGCCCGTCCGGTCGTCGACCGGAAGTTGCGATGTAGGATCCAGCGCCCTTCTTCACCAGTACGGAGGTCACACGCATGCGCAGACGTCTTGTCGTCACGACCGGCACGTTGATCGCGGTCATGGTGTTCCTGTCAGCGTGCGGATCCTCGTCCAAGAGTTCTGCACCGGCAGGGTCGACGACGTCGGCCTCGTCGCCTTCGACGTCGACCAACGCGTTGACCTGCACGACCTTCGCAGGCAAGCTGACGTTGTCGCCGCCGGTGTCTCCCACGGTCAGCGAGGCGCACAGCATCAGCGTCACGGGCACGCTCTCCGGCTGCACGGGAACTTCGGGGATTACGAGCGGAGATCTCACGCTCGAGGCCAAGGAGGCCGACAAGCTGAACTGCGCCGAGCTCATCGCGTATCAGAAGCCCAGCACCGCCAGCGTGTCCGTCAAGTGGAACAACGGAACGACGTCGACGGGAGCCGAGTTCGTGGTGGGGTTCGACTCGGTGACGAAGACCACGATCTCGGGCCAGGTCACAGGCGGAGACATGTTCGTGGGCAAGACGTCCACCGCGGCGACAGTGAACACGCCGGACGGCGGCGGCTGTACCACGGAAGGCGCGAGCCTCAGCGCGGCAACTCTGGCGCTCGCGCCTGGCACGAATGTCGCGATCGGCTGAGCCCAGTCCACGACTCCCGCCTTTCTGCCGTCGTGGCTGCCTCCCAAATGGCATCGTGGCTCGGCTGGTCCGCGACATCAATGACGTCTGCGAGCCACAGATCCCTTCAACTCGCGTGACCACTGCATTCGAGAGGTGGTGGCCCGACTTCGAATCCGGGCTTGCCGAAGTGCGGGCAGGCATCAAGGTCGAAGTCGAGGAGCCTCCGAGCGAAGCGTGCCGTCCCCTCGGAGCTGCTCATGTCGACGCGCGCGCCCGTGCAATACGCCGTGAACAGTCGTTACCGCGCGGTCGGTGAATGCAGACTAAGTGGCGTTGCCTGCGTCTCGCGGGTTGTGAACGAGGTGTTTCACGAGCTCGTCGAGCAGGGCTTCGGCGAGCAGTCTCACAAACTCTTGCGATTCAAACATCGACTCAGCCGAGGTGAGATTTTCGATGATCGCGGCTCGCTCGCCTCGGTCGTATCCGCCGATCAATGGGTCGAGTCTGCCATTCTCGCCAAGTTGTGCGATCTGCCCGATGACCGACATGGCCGAAGCGCGGTTCGTATTCGTGTCCTCGATGCCGGAATGTTGAAGGAGCCTCACTTCGATTGCGTTGCGTTTGCCGTCAGGACCGAGAACGAGTGGAACGCGAAAGACGTTCGCGAGGACGTTCAACATCATCGGCGGATGCTCGCGCGCTTCGGCTGCCTCCGTCCACGTTTCGGCGCGGGTGTCACACCGTCTCGGTACCGTTACCGCGATGAACTGTCCCGGCTCAATCAACGACGGTTGTCGCGCCGCCAACCAATCAACATCGCCGTAGGTCAAGCAGCGGAGCTCAACCGGTTGGCCTGGCGAGAGAAAACCTGTCCACGCGTTGACTAGCGGTCGCCTTGTTTCATGCGCCCACGGCCCCGCGCGGGGCGGGCGGTGGCGCCACTGGGTTCCTTCGGATCCGGTCCTGCCCTCGAACCAGCTGGACGCCGTACCCGGGGATCACCGGCGACAACGCCTTCACGGCGACGGTCACGTCGGGAGTGGTAGCGAACTGACAGCGCCGTCCGGCGTCTGCCTGATGTGTTCGCCGCCGACGAATGCAGAAGCCAGGTGTCGAACAGGAAGAACTCGCCCGGTTGCAACTGGATGGCCAGTCCGGCTCGCGTGAGAACCCGGCGCGCCGGTGCCCTTGGGTTAGATGGTCCGGGCGCGTTCGGTGAACGCCTGCGCGACGCGACGATGCACGCGCGCGGCGACGCCGAGTTCGCCGCGTTATCGAGTGTGGCGCTCTGTCGCTTCGGTCAATGGAGAGTGATCAGCTGCTCGATGCACTCCGGGCCCAGACCAGGGACTCCGAGTTGATCGGGACGATCTCGGCGACATCGACCACCGGGACGACGTTGACGTCGTTCCAGTAGATGTACTTCGTGACGAACGAGGCGACGACCTTGGGGTCGTCGGCCTCGACGAGGACGTAACCGCTGTCTCCATTCAAATGCCCCACGAAGGCATGGACCGTCAAGCCCTTCTCTGGTTGCCACTTGCCGAAGGCTCTCAGGAGTGCGTCCTGATTCGCGAAATTCTGGTCGTGGCTGAGGCCAGCTGTACGAACGGAGTACTCAATCATGTACTTCATGTGGTCCCCTTCATCGAGTCACCGAGCCGCGGTGACTCGATGAAGTTTCGGACGCTACACGACCGCCGAACTCGGAGATCTCGCTGATCAGCGGAGACCCGTCGCGACGCATCCCCGAATAACGGCGGGTCAGAGGCACGTAGTTCGACCCGTTCAGCCGCGCGCTTGCTGTCGCGAACGCGCTCAGATTGCGCGCTCTGGTGCGGTTCTGCGAGCCGCCGACGCGGCCCTACGCCGCTTTCGACCACGCCCGCAACCGCCAGTGGATTTCGGAGTCGTCGGCCCGCCGACTTCGGCGCCCAGAAGGAACGGCAGTTCTGTACTCGCCGATGACGCGGTGTAGGTATCGACCGGCGTTTGTTTCGTCCGCGGGTCCGAGAGGTTCGCCGCGTACGGGATCGATCTGTGGAGAGCGTAATGAGGCCTTCGCCGCCGCGCTCCACGGTAACGAAACCGATACGAAACCCGACACGGTAAGAATCCCGGCGGGTGGAGGGTCCCTTGGTGTTTGCGAACGTTGTTGGCGCAACAATCGAGCCTCGTTGCGTCGATGATGGCAGCCCGAGCAGTCGTGGAGGAACAGCGCGGGGTGGTAACGCGTTTCGCAAAACGAGTGGCACTCCTTGCCCGACTAAGCGAGTGAGAGCGTCCGGTAAACGTCTAACAAAAGGGGACTACGCATGTATCTCTTCAGTCGACGCGCACGACTCGCGCCGGGGAACACCCGCGCCGCGATGGCGTGGGCAACTGATATCACCGAAAAGGCGACCCAAGTCGGGGGATTGCCCCTTTCGCTCTACGCACAGGTGTTCTCGCCCGCGGTGGGGACCATCGTGTGGAGCACGTTCGCTCCCGACCTCGCAACGCTCGAAGCTGCGACCGACAAGCTGAACACGGACGATGGGTTCATCTCCGCGGCCGACGCCGGTGCCAAGTTCGTACTGGTTGACCAGGACGACTCGTTGCTGCAAGTCGTTTACGGCGAGCCCGACCCGAACCGTCCGGTGGAGTACGTCAGCACGGTGCAATCTGTCTGCGCGACCGGGGGTCTGACCAAGGGCATCGAGCTCGGCGTGGAGATTGCCCAACGCGCCGAGAAGACGGCGGGTCTTCCGACGATGTTCGTCACCGGCATGACTGGCGCATACGGCGCGGTCGGTTGGCTAAGCGGATACGCCGACATCAAGGAATTCGAAGCCGCGCAGCAGAAGCTCGCCGCTGACACCAAGTTCGCCGAGTTCGTCGACAAGAGCGTCCGCGGCGTTTACAGCGAGGAGCCCACGGCCACCAGCCAACTCATGTATCGCCGTATCGTCTAACGCGCTGAATTCGCCAAGAAGAGGCGCGAGCCGAGAGACTCGCGCCTCTTCGCGCGACATTCACTGAGCCAGTGGACCGGCTCGGAACGATCGTGGTGACGAGTCGGCCTTTACGCCGCGGTGTCGACTCCGGTCCACTCATCCGCCCCGATTCCCCGATAGGGAGCGCATCTGCGAGCCGCCGACGCGGCCCCTACGCCGCTCGTGACCACGGTTGCAACCGCCAGTGAATTTTCGGCGTCCTCGGCACTCCGACACTCGCTCTGACCAGGGCAAATAGCTCGGCACGCACCCGAGCCCGGGCCGGCCCGAGTTGCTGGGCTGGGTGCTCGAGGAGCGCAACGACGCCATGCCGCCGCTGTGCTTCGGAACTCCCCGCCGGGACAGCTCGTCTAGCGCTATCGGATCCGGGCCCGTTACGCGGGACGCACCGGCGACAACGCGACCGGGACCTCGCATGCTTCGTGACGGTGGTTGTGCGCGGCGGTAAGGAGTTCGTTCACGCGGGGAGGGTCCGCGTTTCTCGCGCCAGCGGAGCCTAAGTTGAAATGGCGCTGGACCCGTTCGGCGTTCCGTGAAGGTCAGGGAGTCGGGGGTGTTTGGTCGACGGCGTCGGGAAGCCGAAGTTGAAGCTCGGGGTGCGCTGATGCAGACGCTTGCTCGGTTGGAGCGGGGTCTCGAAGAGCAAGCGCATGCGCAGGCCGTCACCGACGTCACGGTGCAGCATCTTCACTCGACGGTCGTCGATACCGGGAACGATCTGATCGAGACGGTCAAGCGGGTGTTTGGTCGACGGCGTCGGGAAGCCGAGGTTGAAGCTCGGGGTGCGCTGATGCAGACGCTTGCTCGGTTGGAGCGGGGTCTCGAAGAGCAAGCGCATGCGCTGGCCGTCACCGACGTCACGGTGCAGCATCTCCACTCGACGGTCGGCGATACGAGGCACGATCTGATCGAGAGCGTCAAGTACCTCTATGAGGTCTGCTCCCTGCTCATCGAGCGAACCGAGTCTGCACAACTCGAACGGCAGACGCTCATCGAAACGATGACCGAACTGGCGCGCGGTTCCACAGTCGAACCATCGCGTCCTGGTGAGCGAGTTCTCGGAGGCTCGTTCACTGCGTACTCCGAGCAGTCCGTCGACGTCGACGTCGGCGTTGAGATGGAACACCGTCAGTCTCACTGGGGTTGATCGACCATAGACCCGCGGAATCGAGTCGCCGAATGACGGCGAGAATCCGCGTGAACTGTTCGCTTGGCGCGAGGGCGTACTGCGCGGCAAGGCGCGTATGCGAAGCTGACCGATTTGGCGCTACGCCGTCTCGGACCACGGCACCAAGCGCCAGCGACTTTCGGAGTCGTCGACCCTCCGGCACCAGCCGTGACCTGCGGAGGCGTCCGCAGATCGCTTCGCGTTGCGGGCCGCGGTGCGAGGCTTCGGCGTCTCTCATCCCTGGTCTGGTTGCACCGCGACCCGTGTGGGGTCCAACGCCAACGTCCGCCCGCTACGTGTGCCGCGTCAACTGGATATACGTCGCGATGGCTCGCGCAGGTGGTGCACCACGATCTCGCTGGCGACGCCCTTCAGGCTCACCGCACTCGCCTCCGCGGCGAGATCGGCCGTCAGCTCGAATACGCCGGGCTCGCCGAGGACAGCATCGGTGACGACGATCTCGTGCGCACCCGAGAGGGCTTGTACCCGGGCCGCGACGTTGACCGTCTGACCGAAGTAGTCGAGATGCTCGTTGAGCGTGACGGCCAAGCACGCACCCCAGTGAATTCCGATTTTCAGCCCGATGAGCTCCCCGGCATGAGCCTGGTTGAAATCGTTGATGGAAGCATGCATTTCGCGTGCGGCGCGCACCGCGTCAGCCGAACTCAAGAAGGTCGCCATCACGGCATCGCCGATGGTCTTGACCACCGCACCTGAGTGCCGCGAGACGCATTCTCGGAGGTAGCCGAAGTGCAGGCGCACGAGATCGAACGCCTTCATGTCACCCATGCGATCGTAGAGCGCAGTCGAGCCCTGCAGATCGGTGAACATCAGCGCCAGACGCTGAACCTGCAGGCCCTCCGACGCGAGGATCGTCTCGCGCGGGAAGAGGTCGAGGAACGTCTGGTTGGAGAGCACGTCGGCCCCCGTGACTCTCGGTCCGAACTCGAGGTCGTACTCGCCCGGCAGGTTGACGACCATCAGCGCGTAACGCTCGGCCGTCAGGTTGGTGAAGTCGATGCGAACGGGGCCTGATGGGATCTCCAGGCGGAACCCGGCGGTGTGCGTTCCCGAGTACTCGAACTCGAAACGACGCTGCGTTTCGGTGCGGCGCGGCGTGATCGACAGCGCCGGACCGTTGGTGAACCAGAGGAATTCGGGCTTGGCATCGACCTCGATCGTCTCGGTCGCCCCAGCCTCGACGTAGCAACAGCGCACGGCACAGCGCCGGAGATGATCGACCAACGGCTGACCGTCGACTACGCCGCTTTGGCAGAAGCGATACTCGAAGAAGTGCGTCTCCGGGTCCAGCGACCATGGATCGAGGTAGCTTGATCGTCGCACGGTCGGAGCGACTTTGAACGTGACCTCGACGCCGTCACTCAGATCGGTGCTGCGGTCCGTCGAGCACACCTGGCAGAAGAAGTGCGCCGTCGCCGAGGTCAGCGACGCCAGGGATTCGACTACCTCACCGCAACCGGGGCATACGAACTGCCACTCCATCGTGACGAGGCCCAACTTGCGCGCGTGGAGGAACATGCGGAGCGTTGCCGACTGGTCGAGATCGTGGGTCAAGGCGAATTGCGATGGACCGATTCGAACGAGAGCCCGGTCGTTTCCCGTACGAATCAGACGCTCCAATGCTTCGACGCACGTGCCCGGTCCGTCGAACACCGCACGAAGTTGAGCCAGTGCAGTGGTCAGGGCCTGATCGTCCAAAGTTACGTCGACGGCGCCACTCACCACGCCAGGGTACAGCGGTCCCTATTAACGAGCCGGCCCTCGCGGACGGGCGACGCACCTTCGATGGTGGAGGGCACAATTCCGAACCTCCGGATCTGCGCTCAATCTCCAGTCGCATTTCGCGAACAACGGCCCTCCGACACGTCGCACATCTCTCGCGTCGGTCGAGCATTGTCTTCGATCTCCGACGACGGACGCACACGCCAGTCGTCCTTCTCGAACGAGCGCCCGTCTCGAGCGTCGCGCGCCGGCGAGTCGAGGGATCGTGCCGTTCTGCCCGGACCCTACGGTTCGGTAGTCGGTGGTCTCAGAGTGGCTGGATCATTGATGTCGACGCGGTGGATGAAGGTCAGCACTCGGCGCGTGAACAGTTCGGGTTTCTCGACCGGCAGCATGTGTCCGGCGTCGGGAACCACCTCGATTTCGGCTTGCGGAATACACCGACGGATTCTGTCCGCGGCTTTTCGAGCCTGATTGACCGGGCTGCGTTCGCCAAAAAACAGCAAGGCCGCGACGTCGATGCTGCGAAGCTCCGCGTCGGTCATGCGCTTGGGAAATGGTTGCTTCCCGCGAAAGGTCCGGAGTCCGGCCACTGAGAGATCGAGAAGAGGTTGCGAGGGCACGGTGCCATTGTTGAGAAGCCGAAGGAGCCGGTGAAGGGCTTTGTCTGACTTCGCCAAACTGGCGAGGACGCTGTCCGGCGCCATTTTGACGAAAAAGCGTGCTCTCGGCGTCCCGATGGCATTTGGCGGGTCGACTGACGTGATGCTGGCGATGCGGTCAGGTGAACGGAGGGCCTGGTTCAGCGCGAGCCATCCTCCGTACGACAGTCCGACGAGATGCACGCGGGCCAGATCGAGCGCGGCGAGCACGTCGACAAGCCACTCGGCAAAGTCGACGCCGTTGCGGACCCGTTTCGTTTGCGTGCTTCGTCCAGGATCGGTGATCGTGTCGATCGCGTACACGGGGTGACTGTGGCTCAGCGCTGCGGTATCGGCGAACCATGCGGGCGATGCCACTGCGATTGCGTGCAACAAGACGATGGGCGTGCCCTTACTGGGACCCGACGACAGCACATGCGTGGGCCCGTAACGGGTCTCGACATCGAGTTGAGTAGGCGGCGCCGGCCAGAACGTCAGCGCGGCGTCGTACGCCGTCAGGAATCTGCGGCGCGCCGCGTCGTCCCGGAACCGGCCGAGTTTGCGCGCGTCTTCGCCTCCGGGAACCATCGGACCTGAGTCTGCCGCGGAACTTCAGGTGATGAGCGCGCGGGCGCGTGTCTCCGCGGGGATCATTCCGATCGTGTTCGCAAGCGCGGCCGTGGAGCGCAGGAGCTCGGTCGCTCGATCGGCGTCGCCGGGCTGGTCACGTCGCAATAGCAAGATGCCGAGGTCAATGCCGGTCTCGACGCTGAGCTGGAGGAGTCCGAGGCGCGTGTGCATCGCGTGGCCGGCCTCGAGCAGTTCAACCGCGCGATCGAGGTCGCCTCGCACCGCCGCAAAGCGCCCGCGTACGGCATCAGATGCTCCGATGAGCCCGGCATCGGCACCGAGCATCTCGCCCGGGAAGCGTTCGGCGTACTCGGGCCGATGCTTTCGTCGACCGAGATAGTGAACGACTGAGGCCGGAATCCTGCGAAGATCCTCGGACGGACCTTCACGATCTCGACCTCGTGTTCACCGATTCTGTTTCGCCACACCATTCGGGTCCGCAACTCGAGATGGGCCGACAGCCGAAACGGGCTCTGGAGAGAGACCACGTCGTCACCGACGCACAGTTCCGCCCTGCCCGTCCAAGGATTCCTATGGAATTCGGCGGGCATGCCTGCGACCTCGAACGACATCTGCATCGGCACTACGTGGGGTTGGTGCCGTGCGGATCGGGGACGTAGTGCCGGGATCCGTCATGGGGGTCGATCCAGACGCGCATCACGCGTCCCGACGAGGGATCCCGAAACACTTCGTCAGTGCGTTGCCATGACTCTGCGGGCAGATGACTCTCACCATGTCGATGAAGTTGAAGCCACCCGACCAGTGCCACCACAGCCAGTACCCCGATCACGATCAGCGCGATCACGGACGCGGACCGACGACCACCGCCGCGCCGTACGCGACGATCTCGGTGAGCGTGTCACCAATCTCCGACGAATCGAAGCGCATCGCGACGACTGCGTTCGCACCCATGAGCCGAGCGTTCTCGACCATTCGGTCCATGGCGTGTCGTCGACTGTCCTCCAGCAACTCCGTGTACTGAGTCACCTCACCGCCGCGAAACGCCTTGAAACTCGCGCCGATGCCCTTGATCGCACCCATGCTACGAACGATGAGTCCAAAGCAGGTGCCCAGATGGCGCTCGATTCTCCAGTCGGGAAACTCGAAGGCTGTCGTTACCGGAACGGTGTCCGGGACTGGCGAGCGAAGCGGTGTGCCCTGGTGCTCCGGTTGTGTTGACAACTCGTGGCCTCCTCCTTCACGGAAGCGCAGATCTTCCCATCTCGGCGGAGGGGCTCGCACGCCACGGGGCTGTGGGGCTGTCGCCCGATACGGTTCGTTCGGCGGCGTTGCCGGCCCCAGGTTCGGGATGGAGTAGGAACGATGGGCGGAAGCGCAACACTGACGTATCTCATCACGGGTGCCGCCAGTGGCATCGGCGCGGCGACAGCCGAGCTCCTAGCCGAACGCGGCGATCGCGTTGTGGTCGCGGACATCAACTTCGGGGCGGCCGAAGAGCTCGCGAGCAGGCTTGGACCGGACACGATCGCGCTCGAGCTCGACATCACGTCGGCGAGCGGTTGGGAGGCGGCGTTGGACGAGACCGTCGCGCGATTCGAGTCCCTCGACGTGCTCATCAACAACGCGGGGATCGTCGAGACCGGCTTTGCCCGCGATGTACCCGTCGAGCGCCACCAACGGACGATCTCGACCAACTTCATGGGCCCGCTCACCGGCACGCTCGCTGCGCTCCGGCGATTCCGCACCCAGGGCCACGGCCACATCGTCACCGTCTGCAGCATGACTGCCTTCCTACCGTTCCCTGGTCTGGCCAGCTACGCGGCGTCGAAGCACGCGCTGCGCGCCTTCCACCACGCAGTCGCCATCGAAGAACGTCACAGTGCGATCGAGTTCACCATCGTCCACCCCACCGCAACCGAGACCCCGATGCTGGAGCAGGAAGCCGAGGATGAATCGAGCGCGTTCGCGTTCGTCGCCGCCTCGGTCAGTGCGGCGTTCGTCGCCGAGACCATCGTGACGGCCATCGACGACAAGACGGACGAGGTCTTCATGCCGCCCGAGAGCGCCGACGACATCATCAGACTCGGTAGTCGTCCCGACAAACTCCTCGCCATCTTTGACCGTGCCGAGCAGTTCGGTCTGGACGTGCAACGCCAGCGTCGCCCGTCCTGAAGCCGCCGAATCGACGCGACAACCGTCGTCAGTGTCTCGGGGTCGAGCCCGCGCGCCGGTCTGGAC
>JALYLU010000124.1 GCA_030774075.1 Actinomycetota bacterium
GTGCCGGACCGGTCGGCCTCGCGGTCGTGGCCGAGCTGCGCCGCCTGGGCGTCGAGACCGTGGTGGTGTCCGATTTCTCACCACGGCGGCGCGCGGTCGCGCTGGCCATGGGCGCGAGCGTGGCCGTCGATCCCGCGGTCGAGGATCCGATGGACGCGTGGATCGCGGCCGACGGCCGACGCACCCCGATCGTGTTCGACGCGATCGGAATTCCGGGCACCCTCGAGACGGTGATCAAGGCGGCGCCGCCTATGGGGCGCGTCTGCATCGTCGGCTCGTGCATGCAACCCGATTCCCTGCGGCCGCTGCTCGCGCAGGCGAAACAACTGACAATCGTGTTCTCGTTTGCGTACGACCCGTTCGAGTTCGGCGACACGTTGCGCGCGATCGCCGAAGGAGAGATCGACGTGACGCCGATGATCACGGGCACCTGCGGTGTAGAAGGTGTGCCCGCGGCGTTCGAGGCGCTGGGCCACCCCGAGGAGCACGTGAAGATCCTCGTCGAGCCGGGCGGCCCGGCGTTACCCGCGCCGATCTAGCCTTCGATCTTCTTCTTCAGTTCGACGACGGAGCCTTCGTAGACCGGCACGAAGAGCGCGAGCAGGTCGTCGGGCACGACCTCGACCGACCAGGTGACATGCGAGCCGCTGCCCTCGGGATCGACCGCGATCGTCACGAGGTGCGACTCGAGGTTCCCCATCGGCGACTCGATGACCGAGTACGAGATGCGGCGCGCGCCGTCGTCGAGCGTTCGCAACTGCTCTTTCACCTCGATGCCCATCATCCCGATCGTGCGGACGTCGCCGTCGACGACGCACGTCTCCACACCCGGCATCCATTCGTCGAGCCCCCCGAACTCGCGCACGACTTTCCACACTTCATCGGGGCTGCGGTCGATCGACACCTCTGCTTTACCGTCGGCCATGTCGCCATCATGGCATGTCGGCGCGACTACGTGTCCGGAGTCGTGAACGCGGCGCCCGGGACCGTGAACGCGCCGCGATGCCAGCGGTCGGGCGTGGCGAGGACCGCGCGGGGATAGTCCTCCCACATCCACCGCGCGAAGCTGCGCCGCGTCCATGGGGTGAGGTCGGCGGCGCGGATCGCGGCCCGGGCACCGAGCGGCCTGCGCAAGACCTGCTGCAGCAGATGCGCGAAGCGCAGGTCGCGTCCGAGGGCTCGGTGCACGAGGCGGCGATAGTCGGCTCCCGTCGCGATCGCCTCCGCGGCGAGCATGCCGGTCTCGATCGCCTGGGCGATGCCCTCGCCGGTCATCGGGTCGACAACTCCGGCTGCGTCTCCGGCGAAGAGCACGCGGCCGTGCGCCAGCGCGGCCGGGTTGTAACGCGACGGGATCGGCCACGCTCGAACGGGTTCGGTCGGCCGCGCGCGCGGTCCGAGCACGTCGCGCAGGACCGGTCGGGCCAACAGGTCGGGCCACAGCACCCTGAGCTCGCGACCGCGGCGGCCGTCGGAGCGCAGCACGCCGTAGCCGACGTTCGCGCGCCCGCCCGGCAATGGGAACACCCACACGTACCCGGGCAGGAGATCGCGTTCGAAGATCACCCAGAGGCGCTCGTCGTCGACCCCTTCGAAGTACTGGCGTGCCGCGTGCCACTCGCCGAGATCGCGGGGCGCGTCCGGCTCGAGGGCGCGCCGGACCGTCGACCAGTGGCCGTCGGCTGCGATCGCGAACGATGTATCGAGCACCGCGCCGTCGGCGAGCCTGACGTGGACGGCATCGGCGTCGTGCTCCAGCCCGTCGATCGCGCAACCTTCCCGGACGTCGACGCCGCTCCGGCGCGCGACCGCGAGGAGCGCCGCGTCGAGCGAACGGCGGCTCACCACCGCGGCGTGTACCCCGTCGGTCGGGAGCGGGAGCCGGGCGCGGCGACCCGACGGCGACACCAGCACCGTCTCGCGCACGAACGCCGGCTCGGTTCCGGCGAGCTCACCGGCCGAGACGCCCAACGCTTCCAGGAGTCGCAGCGCGTTGGCCGTGAGCCCGTCGCCGCAGGTCTTGTCGCGCGGGAAGCGCGCCTTGTCGACACAGACGACCCGCAGTCCCCGCGCGGCCGCGGTGATCGCGGCCGCAGTTCCCGCGGGCCCCGCCCCCACCACGACCACGTCGACGTGCTCGGCCATCGGAGCCGACGGTACCGGTTCGGGCCGCGATCAGCGCACTTCGGCTCGCGCAAACAAGAGACCGGACAGACTGACGAGGATCGCCGCCGAAGACACCGTGAGCACCACTCCTCCGGCCATGGTGTGGATTGCGCGTTCGTTCGCGCCGGTCGCGGTCGCGGGATCGACCACGACGGCCAGTAATCCCCGCAGCGGCGAGTAGTGCGAGATGAGACCGAACGGCATTTTGACCGGGTCGAGCAGGAAGAGCAGCGGATATTGGACGAAGAAGGCGACTATGCCCGCGCTCGATCGCTTCGCCACGAGGGTCACGCAGTAGGCCATGGTCGCACCGGCCGCGACTGCGGCCGCGATGCGTAGGGCCTCGCCGACGCGCTGCGCGACGAACGTGCCGTCGACACCTTGCACGACGCCATGCGCGGCGCTCCCGACGTACATCGAGACCGCGACGAGCAGCATGACCGCGAACGCGAACAACGCCGCGCCGATCGCGACGGCGGCGGCCTTCGCGCTGTGCACGCGCCAGCGCCGCGGCTCGAAGAGCAGCTGGGTCGTCAACGAACCGACATTGAATTCCGCGCCGACGAAGGACGCGCCGAGCGCGACTCCGGCGAACAGCAACGCCACGCCGGTGCCTTCGAGCGCGTGCTCGAGACTCTTTCCGACATCCATCCGTGTGTCGGACTCGCCGAAATAGATCGGCGTTTGATCGGCGGTGCCGCCGTTCTGCTGCGATATCCGACCGGTGACGGGATCGAAGTACGACGCCTGGCCCCGGTGACCCTTGGCCGTCGCGACGCCGACCGAGATCACGACTATGAGGGCGGCGATCAGCAGCGTTCCCCGCACCATCCGACGGGAGAAGAATCGCCGGAGCTCGGCGTCGAGCTGTCTCACGACGGCTGCTCTTCGGTGAGCTCCAGGAACACGTCTTCGAGCGAACGAGCGACGGGCGTCAGCTCCGACAGGTAGATGCCGGCACGCGCGAGGGTGCTCGTCACCTCGTGACTGCGGCTCGCTTCGACGTCGACGACGAGTGCACCGTCGGCCTCAGGTTCGACCGTCCAACCGCCCGCGGCCAGCAGGTCGCGCGCGTGCGGATCGTCGACGCGCACGCGGTAGCGCGCGTTCGTCCCCTGCAAGAGCTCGCTGACCCGACCGCTCGCGATGCATTTGCCGTGCGCGACGATCGCGATTCGATCGCACGCGTGCTCGACCTCCGAGAGGATGTGACTCGACACGAAGACGGTTCGACCTTCGGCGGCGACCGTGCGCATCAGGGTTCGTACTTCGAGAATGCCCGGCGGGTCGAGTCCATTGGCGGGCTCGTCGAGAATGAGCAGCTCGGGATCCTTCATCAGCGCGGCCGCGATGCCGAGCCGCTGCTTCATCCCGAGCGAGTAGGTCGCAAAGCGGGTGTCTGCCCGCGCGCCGAGCCCGACGCGGTCGAGCATCGCGCCGACGCGCTTCGGCCCGATGCCGCGCGTCCGGCCGAGGAGCTCGAGGTTGCGCCGACCGGTGAAGTTCGGGAAGAACGACGGCTGCTCGACGAGCGCGCCGACCCGGTCGATCGTCGACGAGAGATCGTGCGGGATGTCTGCGCCGAGCATTCGCACTCTGCCGCGCGCGCCACGCAACAGCCCGACCGCGGCTCGGATGGCCGTCGTCTTGCCCGCCCCGTTCGCGCCGAGGAAGCCGAATACGCCACCCTTGGGGACCGAGAGGTCGAGCCCGGCGAGTGCGGTCACTCGACGCATTCCGGTTCGACCACGACGGGTTCGGTAGGAGACCCGCACGTCCTCGAATTCGATCGCCGCGGCCAATCCGCTCTCCCGTTCGCCTTTTCCGCCCGGTCCACTGACGCTCGGGAGTGACCTGATGTTGCACGTTTCGACGCCGCGGCGGGGGGATTGGCAGAATCGAGGTTCTCCGAACCGGCGCCGCGTGCCGATTCGCGCCCAGGACGAGGAGTCGTATGAACGTCGCCGTCTGCGTCAAGCAGATTCCCGACCCGGCCGTGCCGGGATCGCTGTCGGCCGACCACACGCTCGACCGCAGCGGCAAGCTCATCCTCGACGAGTCCGACAGCTACGGCGTCGAGATGGCTCTCCAGCTCGTCGACGCCGCGGGCGGCGGTGACGTCACCCTGATCTCGATGGCGCCGAACGACGAGGTGTCGGGCCTGCGCACCGCGCTCGCGATGGGCGCGGCCAAGGCGATCCTCGTGTCCGATCCGGCGTTGGCGGGCTCGGATGCGCTGTCGACGGCCAAGGTGCTCGCCAAGAGCATCGAGCGCGCGGGCGACATCGATCTCGTGCTCGCGGCGACCGAGTCGACCGACGGCTACACCGGCACGGTCCCGGCGCAAGTCGCCGAGCTGCTCGGCTGGCCCGCGCTCACTTTCTCCAAGCACGTGGAGATCGCCGACGGCAAGGTCAAGGTGCAGCGCCAGACCGAAGCCGGCTACGACGAGGTGGAGGCCTCGCTGCCCGCGATCGTGAGCGTCACGGCCGGTGTGGTCGAGCCGCGCTACCCGTCGTTCAAGGGGATCATGGCGGCCAAGAACAAACCGGTCGACAAGGTCACCGCGGCCGACCTCGGTCTCGACGCGTCGCAGGTGGGTTGGGCCGGAGCGCGCCAGGAGATCACGAACGTCGAGCAGGCGCCCGCGCGTCAGGCGGGCGAGAAGTTCGAAGACGACGGGACGGGCGCGGAGAAGATCGTCGCGTTCCTCGAGCAGTTGAAGGTGGTCTGACGTGAAGATCTGGGTGTTTGCCGAAGCCGTCGACGACAAGGCCACGACCGCGACACTCGAGTTGCTCACGAAGGCGCGTGAGATCGGATCGTCGGTCGAGGCGATCTACGCAGGTTCGGGCGACACGACGCCGATCGCGGCGTCGGTGGGTGCTTACGGCGCGACGAAGTTGTACGTGATCGATCCCGCCGACGGATTGCCGGGTCAGGTCGCGGCGGCCGGCATCGCCCAGCTCGCGAGCGAGCAGAACCCCGACGTCATTCTCTTCGCGCAGACGTACGACGGTCGTGACGCGCTCGCCCGCTTGTCCGTCAAGCTCGACAAGCCGGTGCTGACGAACGGCATGTCGTTGTCGGTCGACGGCGGTGCCCTCGTCTTCGGTACTGCGATCTTCGGCGGCGTGACGTTGGTCGACGTGAAGCTCACCGCCGAGGGTCCGGCGCTGATGGCGATCCGACCGAAGTCGTTCGCGGCCGAAGAGTCGGGGGGCGGCGCGGCCGAGGTCGCGAACGTCGCCGCGGCCGACGCGGGACGCGCCGCGGAGGCGAAGGTGCTCGCTCGACACGTCGAGGAGCAGAAAGGACCGAAGCTCGAAGAAGCGTCGGTGGTCGTGTCGGGTGGTCGTGGCATCGGTGCGGCGGAAAACTACGCGCCCCTGGTCGAGGAGCTGGCCAAGCTGCTGAAGGGCGCGTGGGGTGCCTCCCGGGCGATTGTCGATGCCGGCTGGGTTCCGTATGCGTTGCAGGTCGGTCAGACGGGCAAGACCGTCAAGCCCAAGGTCTACATCGCCCTCGGCATCTCCGGCGCGACGCAGCACCTCGTCGGCATGAAGAACAGCGACAACATTCTCGCGATCAACAAGGACGGCGAGGCGCCGATCTTCTCGGTCGCCGACCTGGGCATCGTCGGCGACGTGCACAAGGTCGTACCTGCGCTCAAAGAGTTGCTCAAGGTGAAGCAGTAGGGGCCCAGATATCGCCCTCGAGGCGAGTCGTCGGATCCGTCGCGGCGCGCAACGCCGCGACCGTTTCGCGATGGCTCCACATGACTCGCGCCGACACGACCGCGTCGCGCTCATGGTCGCTCCTCCACGGTCCGCCGTCGTGCTGGTGTGAGTGCTTGCGCAGAAGGGTCGGATAGATCTCGAGCACGGTGCGGTCGGTGGGATCGTCGAACGGCCAGATGGCGAAGCCGGACGCGCGCAGTAGGGTGAGCAGCGGCATGCCGCGCACCGAACCGGCACCGACCTGACCGTTGCCGACAAGCTGGAATATCGACTTCGCGCTCGGGTATCGCTCCTCGCACGTCCGAAACCGCTGGTTACGTGGCACTCCGCAGCGGTCGCGCCAGAACGGTGAGGTCGGCGCGAGCCAGCTGTCGCCGGCGCGCGCCGCGAGCGCCCACACTTCGTCGATCGACGTGCAACCGTGCTCGCGCGCGAACCACTCCGGCATGCCGAACGAGAAGTCGAAACCGACGATCAGCGGGGCCGGGAAGTCGCGGACGTAGCCGACGGCTTCTTCACGCGTCGACAGCCCACGGCTCTCGACGATCCGGCCGTCCTCCACCACGGCGAGCCATATCCCCTTCGCCCGACGTGCGCCCGACCAGTCGATCGCAATTACGGTCGGGTCTGTCACACGGAGAAGGTACCGTTCGGCGCATGGCCGCCGAAGTTGTGCTCGAAGCTCGCGGCCTGGTCAAGGATTACCGCCGCGACCGCGCGGTCGACGGTGTCGACCTCGTCGTGCGCGCGGGGGAGCGTGTCGCACTGCTCGGTCCGAACGGTGCCGGCAAGACCACCACGTTGCTCATGATTCTCGGCGCGGTGTCACCCGACGCGGGTGCGGTGACGATCTGCGGCTTCGACCTCTCGCACCATCGCAGCCAGGCCGCGGAATGTGTCGGCTTCGCGGCCGGATATCTCCCGCTGACCGAGCGGATGCGCGTACGTGAGTACCTGCGTCTGTACGCGCAGCTCTACGGCGTCGCCGATCCGAACCCGCTCATCGACGAAGGTCTCGAACGCTTCCGTATCGCCGACCTCGCGCCCGCGATGGGTACCGAGCTGTCGTCGGGACAGCGGACACTCATCGGAATCGTCCGCGCGACGTTGCATCGCCCACGCCTCCTCGTGCTCGACGAGCCGACGGCCTCCCTCGACCCGGATGTCGCGAAACGCGTGCGCGGCGGCCTCCTCGATCTCTGCGACCGCGACGGCACCGCGCTGCTGATGACCAGTCACGACATGAGCGACGTCGTTCAGGTGTGTGAGCGCGTCGTGTTTCTGTCACACGGTCGCATCGTCGCCGACGGACCGCCTGAAGCCGTCGCTTCCGCCTACGGCCGGGGCGATCTCGAGGGCGTCTTCCTCCACCTCGCCGAACGCCATGAGCCGACCGGCGCCCAACAGAGCGATCACCCATGAACCCGCCGACGGCCGCGAAGCCGATGAGCACTCGCGCGAAGTCGTGGCTGCGGATGCGCGCGATCGCGCGGCGTCACGCGTACGTGCTGGTGCGCAGTCCCCACCGGTTGTTCGACGTCTCGCTGTGGCCGCTCGTCGACGTGTTGCTGTTCGGCTCACTCGCGGCCTTCGTCGGCACGTCGGGCTCGACTCCTGCGGCGAAGGCTTCCGGCTACCTGCTCGCGGGCATCGTGCTCTGGCACGTCATCTACCAGTCGCAGATCGCGATGAGCACGGGATTGCTCGAGGAGACGTGGACGCGCAACATCTTGAACCTCATGGTCACGCCGTTGCGCGAGGTCGAGTATCTCGGGGGAGTGGCGCTCTTCGGCATGGTCAAGCTCGTGATCGGCGTCGGCGTCATGGTGCTCGGCGCACTCGCGTTCTTCTCGTTCGACACGTGGTCACTCGGGTTCGGTCTGGTTCCCCTCGTCGCGGTCTTGCTGATCGTCGGTTGGGCGATCTCGCTCTTCGTCATGGGGCTCGTGCTCCGATTCGGCACCGGCGCCGAGGCGCTCGCGTGGGGCGTGATGTTCGTGTTACTGCCCCTCTCCGGCGTCTTCTACCCCACGAAGGCGCTGCCGACGTTGATGCGGCCGCTCGCGCTCGCGTTGCCGACCACGCACGCGTTTACCGCATTGCGGTCGCTCGTCGATCACCGGGGAAGCGACTGGTCGCAGCTCTCCATCGCGGCGGCGGGTTCCGTCGCGATGCTCGGCCTCTCGATGTGGTTCCTGGTCGCGATGCTTCGCACCTTCCGCAAGCGGGGCTACATAACGCGCTACACGTGATCAAGCGGTCGCGGGGACTCTTCCGCTCCACTCGCGCTTGTCGCTGTACTGGTAGTTCGTGATCAGGCTCACGGCGAGTACGGCGATCCCGGCGACGACATAGACCGCCGTCAAGCCGCTGTCGGTGTTGTGGAAGTTCAACACGAACGGCGAGAGCAGTAGCAGCACCGCCGCGAGGTAGTCGCCGGCCGAGTGCACGGTGAAGGGCAGCACCTTGGCGACGCCGAGCGGGTAGCGCGTGAACATGCTCACGATGAGCACCGTGGCTCCGACGACCACACCGGCGGCGACAGCCTTGCCGTTCCCGCCGACGGCGATCGCGATGATGATCAGCCCGAGGCCGACTGCGTAGTCGGCGATGGCGTGGAACCACGCCGGGAGTAGACGGACGAGCGACATGAATATCTCCTTCTTCGATGGTCGACTGCGGCCGCGCTTCCCGTTCGGTCCGCTGCGCCGGCTGTTGTCGAGGTTCGTCGGTATTTCGGAGCCGACGATCCAGTCGGATGAATGCAAGACTCGACGCGTGGACCCCCTCGTCGACCCCGAACGCCTCGGGGTCTGGATGGACACGAAGGGACTTGCGCCGGGCGCCCCGATCACTGTCGATCGCATCACGACCGGTCACTCGAACGAGGTGTTCCGCGTGACCCGCGGTGAGCGCGCGTTCGTGTTGCGCCGGCCGCCGCGCACACCGTTGTCGCCGACTGCGCACGACATGGCACGCGAATTCCGGTTGCTGCGCGCGTTCTTCGGCCACGCGTCCGTGCCGGTGCCCGAGCCGATCGCGTGCTGCGTCGATCGCGACGTGCTGGGCGTGCCGTTCTATCTCATGGCTGCGGTGGACGGAGTCGTCGTACGCGAGAGCATGCCCGTGACGCTCGCCGGCGACGACTCCGCTCCGCGTGCGTGTGCCTATGCGCTCGTCGACGCGCTCGCGGGCATTCACGCGTTCGACTGGCGGGCAGGCGGCCTCGACGACTTCGGCAAGCCCGACGGATATCTCGACCGGCAGGTACCGCGGTGGCTCGGTCAGCTCGAACGCTACGCGACGCGCCCTTTGCCCGACGTCGACGCCGCGGGCCGGTGGTTGCAGGCGCACACGCCGCCGATGCAGTCGCCGGCGGTGATCCACGGCGACTACAAGCTGGACAACGTGATGTTCGCACCGCGCCTGCCGGTGGAGCTCGTCGCCGTCGTCGACTGGGAGCAGTCGACGGTCGGTGATCCGCTCGCGGATCTCGGTTGGATGATCGGACTCTGGATCGAGCCGGGCGAGCGTGCCTCGCTCGCGGGTGCGTCGCCGTTCGCGGAGGCAGCCGACGTGCCGACCCGCAAGGAGCTCGTCGCACGCTACGAACGGCGAACCCGACGCGACGTCTCGAACCTGGCGTTCTACTGCGTGCTCGGCCTGTTCAAGCTGGCGTGCGTCATGGAAGGTTCGTTCGCCCGCTTCCGTGCGGGCACCAGCGATGACGCGTACTTCGCGGCGTTGGAGGCCGGCGTTCCGGCGCTCGCGCGTCGTGCACTCGAGTTTGCCGAGGGAGGCGTCTGAGCGTTCTCAGTCGCGCAGGTCGATGATCACGGGTGCGTGATCGGAAGGCCCGGTGCCTTTGCGTGCGTTGCGGTCGACGGCCGCCCAGGCGATCCGTTCGGCCACGGATGGGGTCGCCAGCACGAGGTCGATGCGCATGCCCCGGTGCTGATGGAAGTCGCCGGCTCGATAATCCCAGTAGCTGAACAGGCCGTCGACGTCGGGGTACACGCGTCGGAACGCGTCCTCGAGGCCCCATTCCTCGAGGCGGGCGACGGCCTTGCGCTCGGGCTCGGTCACGTGGGTCGCCCCGACGAATTGCTTCGGATCCCACACGTCGCGGTCGGCGGGCGCGACGTTGAAGTCGCCCGCAACGACGAGTGGATCGTCGCGGGTGAATGTCGCGTCGATCCAGTCGTACATGCTCGCCAACCAGTGCAGCTTGCGTTCGTAGAAGTCCGTTCCGACCTCGCGCCCGTTCGGCACGTACACGGTGACGACGCGGATGCCACCGCATATCGCGGCAGCGACGCGCGCGTCGCCTTCATAG
>JALYLU010000125.1 GCA_030774075.1 Actinomycetota bacterium
CGCCGCGGGCGACCCGCCGCGCACAAGGCAGGAATTCGGAGACACCAAACATCGGGTTGTCGACTACAGCATCCGCGCCACAACCCGCTTCCGCGAATACCTCCCCAGAACCCTCACGGCCGACCAGCTTAGCCGAGACAGTGAACCCGGCCACATCGCACGCGTCAACGTCAAAAGCACCGCCCGGCCTGACGCGCCGCACGTGCTCTACGCCGTCCCCACCTTCGACTGGCCAACCCCCGTACCCGCACCAGGATGGCCCACGCTCGAGCACACCCGTGGCGGTGGCGGCCTTCGTATCTACGTTGACAGGCCTTGGTACTCGTCGGGAGCAGGAGAACTGCTCGGCGTCGTTATGACCGCCAACGAGCCTAGCCCGCTCCCCGACCACCTCCGCTCACGCTACGGGCTCGACCCTACCGTGACCGGTAGTCCTGCCCCCGCCGTCCTCAACCTCGAACCGACATACTTCCCCACCAGGACCACCGATGAAGCCGGGATCCTCCTCGCAGAGGGCGAGACGCTTACCGGCACCGTGGCGGGCTTCACGCCACAGTGGGACACGACGCGCAAGCTCTGGTACTTCGACCTCGAGCTCACAACCGAAGACCTGCCCTGGAACTCGTGGCCCTTCCTGCGGCTCGCGCTCTGCCGCTACCAACCAAACGGGCTCGACGCCGCGAAAGTGTCCAAGATCGTCCTCGCTGAGTTCGCCCAAGTCGCACCAGAGCGGCAGCTCAGCCTCACCTGGAACAACCCAAGCCAGCTCAAAGCCGTCCTCCACGGCAGAGCCCCGACCGAGCCTCTGCCACCGCGGGTCGCATTCCGGATCCAAACAACCGCTGTGCCCGCAGGCACCGAAGCCGACGAGCTCGACTGGGACCACGCCGCCGGTCCCGACCCGACCGTCGACACCGCCATCTTCGAAACACTCGTCCAGCCGACAGACACCGACGGCGACGGTGCACTCGACTGGGAAGCCACGATCGACCTCCGCGCACCGCGCCACAGCCAACGGATGCGACTCGAGGTCTGCGAATACGAGCTACTCGAAAGCGACGAAGAAATCAATCAGGGTGCCGTCATCCGCATCACCTACGCAGCACACATACCCCTCGACTGAGATGAACCTAAGCAGTCCTCCAGCCCAAGCAACTGCACAGAGGCTCGAGGAGCGACCATCGCCATCGGCCCGTCAGCCAATGGCTCCATCACAAATGCGATAGCGAGAGGGAGGAGACCGTGGCAGGGATCTGGATCCCAGGCGTCGAGGTGATCGCGGGGGTTGATGGCGGTGCGTTCGTGGGCGCACCGTGGCGCGGGGTTCTCCACACGACGCAGGGGCCAACCGCGGACGGAGCGATCTCCACCTTCCAGGGCAACAACTTCTGGCCTCACTTCACGGTCGATTTCAACGCCGCTCGCATCGTCCAGCACCTCTCGCTCGATGTCGCCGCACGCGCCCTGGAAGTGCACACCGTCCAGACCAACCGGGCGAACTGTGTCCAGCTCGAACTGGTCGGCTTCGCAGCGGATACACCGAGCTGGTCATCCGACCAGATCGAGTTCATCGGCGACCTGATGAGGGCGATCGAGGCGCGTGTACCGATACCCCGCCAATCCACCGTCCTGTTCAAGACATCGCCGCAAGCAGACACCCTCAACAACGGCGTCCGCCTGTCAGCGAACGACTGGCTCGCGTACTCAGGCTGGTGCGGACACCAGCACGTCCCCGAAAACGTCCACGGCGACCCAGGCCTAATCGACATTGGCTATCTCTGCAGCCCCCATCTACTCGGCGTCGGCTCGACACAAAGCTCGCCCGGCCCCGCGGCTGTCCCCCGCACACCGTACGTCCTGGACGTTGCGTACGCACGCGGGAACAGCCCCTACGCCGAAGGCTGGTCCAGCGCCTGGGACGGCGTCAGCACACAAGTAGGCGATGGCAACCACGCACCTGCGACCGCTGCAGGAGTCGCGCTCACGGCGCGCCACTACGACGTCCTCGACGCGTTCTGGGTGACCGAGCAAAACAACCTCTTCACGAGCTTCTGGACGCGCGCCCAGGGATGGTCCACGACCGAAGCCCAGATCGGCGATCCATCTGTCACCGCCTCGACCGCCGGTGGCATCGCCGCCCTTGCACGCCAGCCAGACATCCTCGACGTCTTCTTCGTCGGCCTCGACAACCGGCTACACACGACCTGGTGGACAGCCGACCAAGGATGGAGCCCAACCACACTGCTCATCGGAGGGCCGCAAGCGATCGACGCGACCGGTGGGGTCAGCGCAGTCAATAGGGCACGCGACGTCATCGACGTGTTCGCGGTCGGCCAAGACGCCCTCCTCTACACGACCTGGTGGACCGAGAACGGCGGCTGGAACAACGGGTCGATCGCAATCGCAGGGCAATCCGTCCCGGTGAACCCGGTTAGCGGCGTCGCCGCACTCGCCAGACGGCCCAACAACCTCGACGTCATCTACATCGGCGACGACGCCAACCTCTACGCAGTCTCGTGGAGCCCAAGCACCGGCTGGGTCAACCCAACAGCGATCGGCGGGCCCGTCGCCCCCGCAGCCAACAAGGTCGCTGGGGTCGCGGTCGTCTCGCGACGGCCCGATGTCATCGACGTCTTCTGGATCGGCCAAGACAAGCGCCTACACACCACCTGGTGGACCGACGCGACAGGCTGGAATCCCGGCTCACTACAAATCGGCGACCCAGCGATCGATCTAAGCGGCGTCGCAACTCCCGCCGCAGTCGCACGGCAAGAGACCATCCTCGACGTCTTCGTCGCCGACGAAAACGGCAACGTCCTAACCGTTTGGTGGACACAAGCAGGCGGCTGGAACCCAGCCTATCTCACGCTAGACCTTTGATCGAACACAGCGATCCCAGCATGCACGAGCAATACACGCTCCGCGTTCTGCCGAACACGGAGCCGCCCTGTAATCAGGTGAGCAACCGGTGACGGGACACGAGCCTCGATCCAACACCCGCGTGAGAAAGAGCTGAGCCGATGGATATCCCCCTTCAGCTGATCGACGACGTCGAGGCCACTGTGCCAGACCTGCTCCCGCTGCCTGGGATCACGGGTATCGGCATCGGACTGCGCGAGGACAACGAAGAGTTCTTTGATGAACTCGCCGTCCGAATCCTCGTCAGTGACGCAACCAACGTGCCGGCCGGCATCCCTAACGACATCTCAGGCTTCCCAATCTGTATCGTCGAGTTCCCAATCGAGCCACTCTTCACCCCCGACACCACCCGCTACACAAACCTCCCGGGCGGTTCACAAATCGAGCAAGCACCACTCGCAGCCGGAACGCTGGGAGCGATCGTGCAAGACCAGGCTGGAAAACTGCTCGGCTTGACCAACCATCATGTCGCGGGCGACCCGGGCACCATGATCTGGCAGCCGACCGCGCCTCAGATTATCGCGGGATCAGGTCCGCCCGACCTCACTGACGCAATAGGCGAAGTCGTCGCAGCCGAATCGCCAATGACCCAGACGATCCCAGTCCCGTCAGGGCCTGAACTGCTCCTGGGACGCGAGATCGACGCCGCCACGATCTCCCTAGACGAGGCGACCAATCAAGGCCGCACCATCTCCGACGCCATTTTGGACAATTTCGGAGTCATCACCGCCACGACCTCGCCCACGTTGAAGATGTTCATCAAGAAGCGAGGCTCACAGACCGGACCGACCAGCGGATTCATCGCCGGACAAGTCCTGGTCAGCCCCTTCGTGTTCGGGTCACCACCGCCAGGTCACAGTTACGTGATGTCCCGCTCATGGGAAATCTTCTACAACCCTGCGGGCTGCCCAGACGGAATCATCTCGAGAGGAGGAGATTCCGGAGCCCTCGTTCTGCGAGACGGGACCCAGACTGCCGTTGGGCTCCTTTGGGGAGGCAACCCGACCGGTGGTCATAGAGCCATGATGTGCGACATCACCAAGGTCGAGGAGCGACTCGGCGTGACCGTCGCGTGGTCGGCACCATGAGTCGACACAACGCCGCTCGGGGCGTGGCCTGCCGCACCTGCTTCCTTACCTTGCTGGAGCCCGGAGTTTGATGGGCCGATTTGGCCAAGCCAGGGAGGGTTCGTACTCCGCCCCCGCTCACAGGAGACTGATCATCGGCCCTGCCACGATGGGAAGGGGTTCGCATGGCGTCAAGCCGGGTGTGCGCGCACGGACTTGAACCCCGTGCCTTTGAAACTGCGTGTGCCGGCCAACCCCTGCGACCCGAGAGGTTCATAGTTGAGGCACTCTCTCACGCAGCTGCAGCAAGGCGATACGAGAAGTCAACCCCACCGACTGTAGTGGTACTGGCGCGGGAGACCCCCTGGCCTGACCCCCGTGGACTGGTCCAGCTGATATGAGAGTGAACCGCCCCGGGTTTCATGGAGACTCAGGTTATTGAGTCCCAGCCACCGCGACTGGGAGTGACTCATGGTAATGGGTGGCCTCGAGCTCAGCGGGAGGGATCATCCCGATCTCGCCATGCAGGCGACGATGGTTGAACCAGTTGACGTACTCGAGCGTCTCGCATAAGCGTCCCAGAGGAGGCTGTCGCACGAATCCAATTGCGGGCATCAACGCCCCAACATGTGGGATGTCGACCCGCAACGACTTCAACATGTTGCGGTGCCGCGACGCCGAATCCGATTCGTGCGACATCCTCCTCTGGCGCTGTTATGCCACGAGACGGTGCCGCGCAGAACAACGAGGCGAAGCCCCCGGAACGCCGGATGCGCTCACGGCAGCGAAACGGGTGACTGCACTGCCCCTTCGGGCGTTTCGTACGACCCGCGAGGCGGATCGGTCGCGACGACGTTGAACCCGTGGACGCCGAGGACCCCGGCGACGTACTCGACGACCGCGACCGGACTGCCTTCGAGACTGTCACGGAACGGGCCCGTCGCAGTGCACTCGAAGATCTGCCGGTTCGCGGCCGCTCGATTGACCACGTCGGCGAGCACCGGTTCGTCGCAATAGGCGACACCGTCGATCACCGTCACGTCCATCCGTTGCCCGACTTCGTCGACCGTCACGCGCGCCAACATGGAGCGGAGCGTACAACGGAGACGTGGTCGCGAAACGCTCCGCGGTGCCGACGCCCCTTGCCGCCGTCTTCGGGGTCATGCCGCCACTGGAACAGTTCCACGGAGAAGGGGTGTAGCGAGCGGCGTAATCGCTCCACCGACACGCGAACGCCGTCGCGGAGTACCTCATCAACCGGCCGATACACCGCTAGTCGGGGAGGTCGAGCTTGAAGGTCTTCGCGAGTCCGAGAACTGCGGACTCAAAGTCACCCACTCGACGCACGAAACTGCTCTCGGAGTGGGGGCCTTGGAGAAGCCGTTGAACGCTCCGATCTATCTTCTTCATGCCGCGACTTACGCGTCTCGCGTCGCGTGCATTGTGCACTTGGCCGTATGCGTGCATTTTGACGATCGTGTACCACTGCACTGCGCGGATATGGCGAAGATCGACGGTGGATTTAGCACTTCCTCGAAACGGGTCAACGCGAGGCGCGGCGTTAGTGAGCACCCGAGCTTGCGCGTTCAACGGGCGCGCCCGCGCCGACACGTCGTAGGCGAATACGGCCACACCTGCCTCGTCAGCCCAGCCGGTTGCCTGTGCGGTGTACGCCTGAGCAAGAAAGATGGGAACCTTGCCTAGCGCTGCACCGCGAAGTCGTTGCAGATCGCCTCGACCGACCTTGCCGTCCCAATGCTTCACCTGGCAACAGCCGCGCTGAGCGACAACATCAAGGCCGCCATCAGCACCACCCTTCGTTCTCTTGGCGTCGGGAAAGCCGAGAAGACGCATGAGGAAAAGGCCAAGGTCTTCGGCTTCGTCCCATGTTCTAACTCCCGACGGAAAGACGCGCTCCAAGTGGAAAGCCGTAACCGTGCCGCCGCGCCCGAGCACGAAATACTCGGTGCGGACCGCTTCATTCGTAGAGACGGCGGGGCGATTCGGCGTCGTCGCCTTTTCGCGACGCGGGCATATGACATCGGCAAGTCGTATCGCGGCGCGTAGTGCCTCCAAGTCCTGGGTATCCAGAGCGTGCGATTGCGCGGATGCCAACGCTGCGCCGAGCACTTCGCTTCGCTCAACGGCCGATATTGTCAATGCGACCGTTCGTATAGCGTCCATGTCGGCTCTCGCGGGTTCGTCAGTCACCCTGTCGGCGTTGGCAATCGCCCGCTTGATCGCCGCATCGAGCACCGCACGACTCTCGCCCGCACCCCGCACGCGACGTACGTTGCACCAGCCAGACGTCCGCACGCAACTTCGTCAACTGGTGGTGCTAGAGCGCACTGCCGCCAGACTGGTCCGCTCTTCATCTTGTGGCACAACGATCTTTCCTCCCCGAACCAATCCGCGGGAGTCTGGCGACCTCCGGATCAATATGTGATACACGGTGCGAACTGGGTAATCGGTGACTTTGACCAACATACACGATTCCGAAAAAGTCGTACGCGTCGATTGTCGGAAGAGGCGCACGCGATACCGGGGGGTCGTCCAAAAAGTGCTCCCAGAAACCAGCGCAACCGACTGACGTTGTAGCGGGCCGTGTGCCGTCCGACGACGAACCTAACGCGCGCTCAGTCGTCATTGTCTTGACTTCGCGCGCGTCGTGCGTATCTTCAATGCAGATCACTCATACAGCGCTGGTCAGCGCATTGTGATTGATTGACAACATATTGGTGGGCCGCCGGAAGTTGACGCTTCCGACGGCCCGTTACTCAAGGAGAGCAAGCTCCATGAGCAAGGACCACGGTACTGCCGACGCGCGGGAACGACTGGCCGAGGCCGTCGAGCGCATGGCCGATTCGGAATCGCCGAGGCTTGTCAACCGGCCGTTGTCCCGTCGGTGGACGGCCTCGCCGAAACCTTCACCAACGACGGCCAACCACTCCTCGTCCTCGACTATCCCTCGGCATCGATCACGCTCGTCGACGCGCATCCGCGCATCGACGTTGGACCCACGACGACACCGGCATGTGGCAAGTCGCCGTGTCTCCCGACAACCAAAGAATCGCCGTGGCCGTGCGGGGACCAACGGACACCGGAGTGCGCTTCTTGGATGCCGGACTGGTAAGGAACGCGGCTCTTGCCCGTTCCCGACGTGTGGGGAGACGCCTACCTGCGCGCGGCCGCGTGATCGCCGTGAGCGGCGGACTCACTTCGGTTACCACGACGCAGCCGGAGGAGACATTCACAGACGAGCGGACGTGTACTTGCGGCTCCGAAATACTTGGAAGGAGGCGGGATGCCACTGGTTCGCGCCCGACGAACCACCTCCCAAAGGGTGGAGCGCCTCGGAGCAGCTCAAGGCGGTCGAGCGCGATTGAGCACGTGGAAATTTGACGTTGTTTATCAAGTCAGGTCGAGGTGGCCTTGGCGATGAATGGAGTGGCTGATCACGTCGACGAAAGTCAGATTCCGGACGGCTCAGAACGGCTCATCGGCGCCGCCATCCGAAGGAAACGTGACCCAATTCGGTGTTGACGCCTGGTTAGAAAGCTGCGCGATCATCTCTACCAGCGGAATCGAACCTACTCACGACGCCAAAGCAGCCGATGAGGCGAGGCGAGACCACTCCCGTCGGTTCGAACGACGACCTCGAGGTTCGATCGTTGTACACCTCATGCGCCGGCTCTCGAACAATGACGGCTCGGGAGACCGCGTAGCACTTCAACCCCGTCAATCGTAAGCCGGGCACACTGCCCTCGCCCTGATTAAGGTCGCAGGCTCAAATCCTGCCCCCGCCACCAGCCTTAGGGCCGGTCGCGTCGACTCCGAGCGTCTCGAGGGCGTCTTCGGCAGATCGAAGCGCGCCTTCGATGAATCCCTGGTAGTCGGAGAAAGCTTCGCCGCAGATGTGGATGCGTCGTTCATCCTCGGAGTTCTCAAGGCCGAAGGCGCGGAGCTCTGGCGTGATCTCCCACGAGTGGCAGCGACCCCGCCAAACGTGTGCCGCGGCGCCAAAGGGCGGTCGCCCCCAGTCTCGTATCCCGTATTCGACGACGCTGGCCACGATTTGATGCTCCGCACCCAGCGCGAGCACGTTCGCACCGGGTAGCAGTTTGTCCAAGAGCGTGGTCAGTTTCTGTCGTTCGGCTGGAGGTGTTGCGGTCTGGTTGGCGATGTCGGCGAGTGTTTGGAGGACTTGTCTGAACGCCGGGCCTTTGGGTCGGCTGATGAGGTTCTGCAGCAGTCCGTCCGGTAGGTAGAAGCGCAGGTCGGGCAGAAGCTGTCGAACCTGCCCAAGTGCGCGCGAGTTCGGCCCTCGTTCGGCGCGGTGCAACACCTCGAATTGAAGGTCGGCGACGAGGAACTTGGCGAAGCGTTGGACCAGCCGTTGGTTGCTATTGAGCTCGGGGAAGTCGTGCACTTCGCCGACCACATAGTCGTTCCAGTATTCGGTATTCGGGCGATCGGTATAGAGCATGACCATGCCGTGTCCGTCGTCACGCTCACCGGGCTCGAGCCGACGGCGGCTGTAGTGGACCTCTCGGGTGGGGATCATCGACGCGTTCTTCTGCACCGGCGTCGTGGATGTCCACCAGGGCTTGTTCGTGACGAAGAAGATCTTCACGAGCGGGAACCCGATCACGGCCTCCAAATCGGTGCGGATGTATTCGGGAAACTGGGCACTCAAGGCTCGGAGTGGGAGCTGCGGCAGCGCGAGGATGACGTGTTCGGCATCGATCGCCCTGTCCACCGATGCGCGCCGTAGTTGACTGTCGCAGTAGGTGACCCGCGCCCTCGTCCGCTCGGCTGCAGGACCGACGGAAGTCACTCGGGCATTACGGACGATCGAGACCGGTTTCCCGTCCGACAGCAGTTCTCGCTCGAGCGAGTGCACGAGCTGAACGACGCCACCCTTGATGGTGTGAAGATCGCGACCCGATGGCTTGAGGGCTCGCAGCCAAAAGATGATCCACTCGATGGCACTCGGGTTCTCGGGAATCAGATGGTAAAACGTTCCGGTATCCCGGATCTTCAGCACCGCCTGATAACTCAGTACGTCGGACATTACGTTCCAGAAGCGCTGGTTCGCCAACAATTCGCCATTATGGTTTTTGGACGTGCGGAACCGCGCATAGTCTTGTTCCGTGAGCCCCTCGAGATAGGCGTCCGCGTCCGCTCCGCGGCGATCGCCCTCGCGCAGCGCACGAAGGACGCCGAGCTTCAACAGCTCCTGAGCGTCAAGGTTTACCTCATCGTCGACCAGTCGGTAGCGCGGCCACTCCGCATGCTCGGTCGCGATGCGCGGAAACCCGACAAAGGCAATATCTCCTAACCTGTCGCGGCACAGCTGATGCAGCAGCGGCTGGGTGGCCAGCTCGAATCGCATCGGCCCGAACTCGGCTGGAAACCCGTCCAGATCAACGGTTTGGATCTTCCCGCCGAGCTCCTTTAGCGCCTCGAGCACGACCACCTCACGACCTAAATCGGCAAGTCGAAGCGCGCAGTAGAGCCCGGCCACTCCGCCACCAACAATCACGATCTCGGCTCGCTTGACCTGGACATTGTCGATTTCGGGAATCGCCATCACCTCACTGGTTGCGTTCGCCGGAATGTATTCCACCGCCCGCGAAGACACCAAGAGACGAAACCAGACTTCGAAGGTGGGCGGCGGCCGATACGGCGGCAACAAGCCGCTGTCGCGCTCGCAGCTCCAACGGGTGCTGCGCCATCCGTACTACATCGGCACCGTCACCTACTACGGTATCCAATACGAAGGCCGTCACGAAGCGCTAACCCTGATCTTGCATGGGCGATGCGCTGGGCGGGCGCGTCGGGGCGACGTGAGCGGTTTCGTCCGCGTGTTGTGGTGGGTTTCGAGGTGGCGTCGAGTGTGATGGTGCGTTGCTGGCCGCGATCACGCGGTCGGGCGTGTGCGGCGCGTCGTTCGTGAGCGTGATGTCGATCTCGAACCGGGCGGCGGCGCCGATCAGGCGCGGAGCGCGTCAAGGCGTGTGTCGCCGCGTAGCAGCTGGTGGCTCCACGAGCCGTTGGCCGGGAGACGGAGTTCGACGCGACGTGCGCTGCGTATGATCCGCGCCGCGATGTGCAAGATCCGGTAGCGCAAGGTGCGCGGCGCGCAGCGTGCGAGCTTGCCGGTGAAGCAGATCCGCTGTGTCCAGACCAACAGGTCAGCGGCGGCGAGGGTCATCTCCATCCACGCCGCGTTCGCGTCG
>JALYLU010000126.1 GCA_030774075.1 Actinomycetota bacterium
CCCCTTGACCGAAGCGACGTGAACAAAACGCCTGCGCCGTGACTCGCATCGAACCGGCAATACGCGTGTCGCGGAATTCGCGTGAGACCCAATGAGACGCAGCGAAACACATGGGCGGTAGCTGGAGGTCAAGGGGTGCGGGTTCAAGTCCCGGCAGCCCCACTCGAACGACCGCGAGAGCGCTTTCGAAGCACGCTGCTACATGGCTTCCGCGACGATTGCGGCAACGGGCGAAGGCTGGAATGCGTCGATGAAGCTCTTTGTCGCGGCGTTGGACCCGCTGAGATCGAGCTGTCCAAGTCGGAACGCATCGCTGAGCGTCTGGTGGCCGAGGTAGGTCCGGTAGAGCGTCGAGAGTTCCGAGTGCAGCGTGAGATCGACGTCGAACCCCGGGTCGCTGAGGCAGAGCGATGCCTCGTCCTCGACGACGATCCAATATCGCTTGGGTTCGTCGCGGAAGTGCACGTAAATGACGAACCGGGGTCCGGGAAGCGTGCGGGCGTCCAGGCGGCGGTGGAGCCACCACAGCAGGAGATCGGGGTCGAGTTCCGCGGGGTCGGGTTCGCCGAACGCCCATCTCGCGCCCCACTCGGCCAGGCCGAAGACGATCGGCTGCAGGTCGCGGCCGGCCGGCGTGAGTTGGTAACTCCCGTCCGAATCGTGCGCGATCACTCCCGCGCGTTCGAGATGATCGAGCCGGCGGCTCAACAGCGCCCGTGAGAGTCCCGGGTTGCCACGGACGAGTTCGTTGAATCTCGTCGTACCGGTGAGCAGGTCGCGGACGATGTGGAGCGTCCATCGGTCGCCGAGCAGCTCGGCCGAGCGTGAGATCGGGCAGTACTGGCCGTACTTGTTCATGCCAATACCTTGCCAGGTTCAGTATTGGAACTAGTCAACCGGCCTCTGGCGGGTTTCGATGGTCGGGCGTATCGACGATCGTCCGAAATCAGCTCCGACAGAAAGGTGCCGCATGCGCGTCGCCAAGAACGAGATACCGGTGAAGATCGACGTGCCTGGTGCCGTCGCGCGGCAAGCCGTCGGCTTCGGCGATACCTCCGGGTTCGGCTCGATGGGTGGCGAGTACTTCTCGCTCGGGGCCGGTACCGACATCGCTCCACTCTTGAAGGGGTTGGAAGGTGACGCCTGTCAGGCCCCGCATTGGGGCTACATGATCTCCGGCGAAGTCGTGGTCTCGTACGCGGACGGGACCGAGGAGACCTGTTCCGGCAACGACCTGTTCTACTGGCCGCCCGGACACAGCGTGCGCGTTGTCGACAACGCGGAGGTGATCCTCTTCAGCCCACAGATCGAGCACACGCAGGTGATGGACCACATGCTTGCGCAGATGGCGAGCGGCTGAGGTTCTGGGGAAGCAACCAATTGCACAATTGCACGCCGTGCGGCGGCGCCGAGCGAGGTTGGTCTGATGCCAACCGCGCCGACGTGCGCGAGGTGTGCGGTGCACCGTCCTCGTACTTGAAACGAGGAGCCGCGGGCTGCCCGGCGTGGCTCGACGTACAGGTTGCTTCGCGCGGCGCTCGTTATGCCAAGGGGTCGAGCCGCACAGAACGACGCCGTGCCCGTCACCGAATCTCGCGCCCGGGGTGTCGCCGATCGCCGGGTCAGAGGCGGGCCTTGTTGAGTTCTTCAGTCTTCGACGGCAGCGGTGACCGCGTTGGCGAAGAGATCCGCTTGCCACCAAAGTTGCTCGGGTCTGAGGTCCTTGGTCGCAGCCGCGAAGAAGGCACCGACCAGCGCGTTAGCCGGATCGCACCAGAGGTAGACGCCGCTCGCGCCGCCGTGCTGGAACGTGCCGGCCGGGTGCGTTGGGAAATAGCTCCACTTCTCGTGGCAGACGAAGCCCCATCCGTAGCCCCACGATGCTTCGTCGTGGCGTTCGTCGAGTAGCTCACCCGGTGTTCCCGGGATCTGGTTCCGCACCATCTCTGCGACCGTGGCTGGCCCGAGGATGCGACCGTGGCGTCCGCGGCCGCCATCGAGGAAGGCTTGACCGAACGTGGCCATGTCGAGCGCGGTCGAGTGCATTCCCAGACCGGCGCCGACGGCGGCATCGAGGATGGGGAGCGCCCAGATGCCTGCTTCGGGACTCTCGGCGGTTGCGCGCACGACACGGCCGGCGAGCTCGGGCGGGACGGTCACTTGGCTGTCGTTCATGCCGAGGGGCGCGAAGATCCGTTCATGTATGACGTCGCGCAGTGATCGGCCGCTGACGGCCCGCACGATCTCGCCGAGCAGCTCGTAGTTGACCGAGTCGTAGAACATCTCTTTAGCCGGCGCCATGCTGAGCGGCTGCTCGTAGGCGATCTGCAATATCGCGTCGGCGATCGGGTGCAACGTCGCGTCCCGTTGCGGTTGTTGCAGACGGCTGATCACCTCGGTGGCGAACTCGTTCCCTTGCCACGGCGACCGAATGCCCGAGGTGTGTGTGAGCAGATGGTGAACCATGACCGCGTCTTTGCCTTCGCCGCTGAACGCAGGGAGGTAGTCGCTCACGGCACGGGTCAGCCCGACCCGGCCTTCCTCCACAAGTGTCATGAGCGCCGCCGCGGTGATCGGCTTGCCGAGCGACGCGAGAGGGAAGAGCGCGTCGTGGGGAAGAGTTGGATCGTCGGCTTCGGGCCCAAGCTGACCGAACGCGTCGTGTAAAGCGATCACGCCGTGGCGAGCGACAAGCACCACCAATGCCGGTTGAATGCGGTCCTTGACCCACTCGGCGGCGAGATCACTCACATGATCCAGCTGTCGTTCCGAAAGACCGGCTTCCGCGGCGGTACCTTCCCGCAACCCTGTGGTCATGCGATCCTCCAATAACGAGCCGAGCGCGTTGTGAAACTGCTGCTACGTGCCATCCCACGCCGCGATCACGCGCCAAGCATCCCACGGCGCCGATCAGCACGAACATGACGCGTATCCAGGGCCTCATCCCAAATAATTGACAGACAGCGACCGAACCCAACGCCGGATCGAGAAGTGCCCCAGAACACCGTCCCATAATCCCGGCCGCTGACTGCCCCGGAACGCCGGGTACGCGCGGCGCCCTCAAGCCGTGCCCTGCGGCACGACCCATTCGTGGGGCGCCCCGCCGGCCGCAGCGATGCGCTCGAAATCAGCGTCGTAGTGCAGAACCACCACGCCCGCCACCTGCGCGGCCGCCGAGATGACGAGATCGGGAATCGGCAACCGATGCTGACCGCGCCCCGCCAGCTCGTGTTGCAGCTCGATCGCTCGTGACATCACCTCAGGGGTGATCGGCGCGTCATCAAGACTCCGACGCTCCTCGAGCGTCTCCTCATAGTCGGCCAGGTTGCGGCTGCTGTAGAGCACCTCGAGATCGACGATCGCACACGTCGCGAGCAGCCCCTCCTCCATGAGCGGTCGAAGCCGCCGCGCGACGGCAGCGACCGGAAACCGGGCAAGCGCGCTCTTGTCGGCAAGGTACGTCGCGCTCAGCGCCACGCCGCCGACATGACCTTGGTATTGGCGAGGTCAAGACCGCGCATCTTCTCGAGCCGGTCGGCGTGACGCCGACGACGTTCAGCCAACACGACAAGCTCGAGTGACCGGTTCACCGCCTCCTTCATGGTGGCGGCTCCGAGAACGGTCGACGCTTCCTCGAGGAGTTCGTCATCGATGTCGACGAGTCGCTTGCTCATGTCGGCAGTATATCCGACAGACACCCCTGCGGATATACGGCCAGGCCGGGGACGACACCGCTCGATCGTGGGCGGTAGAAGACTCGAACTTCCGACCTCATCCGTGTGAACAATCCAGCGGTTGACGCTATGCGCATCCGGTATACCGCTGGCCGGCCGCGTGATCTCAGCGAACGAAAGAGCGCGAGTTATCGCCTGAAGATCGGTACCGGATTTTGCGTGGCCGCGGATACCGTCATGCGCCGTGCCACCGAAGCGCGAGTACGAGCAACCCCTCGTCAACCTTGATCACTTTCCCTCTCTCGTCGACGTACCAGCGGGCTACGCATCTCGTTCGGACGTTCATCCTCAGTGGCGAGCACGGGCGCAAGCAAACGGCGCTTTTGCTGCAGCGGTATCGGCGGCGTGCTCAAGAGCGCCTGGATTGATGCATCTGCAGCTAGCCCCGAGAGACGATCAGGTCGCCGTATGCTCGCCGCAGCCAGCGCAAGACGCGCGCCGCCGTGTTGAACACTGCTGTGCGCGATCGTCGAGACGCCGAGGTGAGGAGACGAAATGAAGGCTCGGTACGGTTGGACGCTCGTGATCGCCGTGATCGTCGTCATCATCGTATGGGACGTTGTTGCCGCGGTCACCGAGGGCGAGACGGTGACAGGCACGTTCCGATGCTCCGTCGCGCAGACGCATTGGCGCTGGCCGGTCTTAGCACTCGCGGTCCTGGTGTTGGTGCATTTGTTCTTGCCCGCGCGGCTGTGGCGTTACGACCCAATGGACCGGCTGTACTACCGCCTCAATGGCACGCCTGCCTCCTCCATACCACCGGGCTGCTCGCGCGACCACACGTAAAGGACCACACGTAAAGGAGTCCGGCGTCCCGTTGAACTTTGGGGCGGACCTCACCTGTATTTTTCTGATGATGCTCAAGCGGCGACGGGGTCGCGTGTGTGGGCGCGCCTCACTCCCCTGGCACTCCGCAGCCTCGCGCGCTCGTCACGCGAACTTCTTGGGCTCGCGAGCCCGCTACCCGGCCAGGGTGTGGGCTACACCGATCTCAGCAAAACGAACCTCACCGGGGCGAACCTTTCAGCACCTACTTTTTCTTCGTCAGTCTCAACGGCGCGAACATCACTAATGCGTCGTTTACGTGCACCCGACTTCTCGGGCGTTGACCTCAGTGATCTCCCTCGTCGGTCCCAACCCCGCCGCCTTGGCGACCATCCCTTGACTGTCATCGCCAAAGAGCGGAGGGTCGTGGTGGGAATCACCCGAGGGGGTGCGCGTGCAGCTACTCCGAAACAGGTTCGTCGTCTTCATTGGCGTGACGGCGATGACTCTCACCTTGGCTTCCTGTCAACCCGTCCACGTGGACAACTACGGCTTCGAGACTCCGGTCGTCGCGTCGGGAGCCCAACTGTTCGAACAAGGCGCAACGCTCGGCGCCTGGGAGGTGACGCAAGGCTCGGTGGACGTGGTGGCTGAGGACATGTGGCAGCCCAAAGAGGGTCGGCAGTCGCTGGATATGACCGGGGTGTCCCCAGGTGCGATCGCCCAAGACCTCTCCACCGTCCCCGGCAATCGCTACGTGATCGCGTTCTCGCTCGCCGGCAACCCTCTCTGCGGCCCGTCGATCAAGCGGCTCGTCGTCGAGTGGGACGGCGTGACGCTCGCAACCTTGCAGTTCGACATTACGGGTCGCTCCGCGCAGAACATGGGCTGGGTGACGCATCAGATCAACGTGACGCCCACGGCTTCGACCTCTCGCCTCCAGTTCCGTAGCCGCACCGCAGGCAGCAACAACAACTTCTGCGGGCCCGCGCTCGACAACGTGGCTGTCACCGACCTGGACGCAACATAGGGCGCCGCGGCGCAACCCGTGAGCTAGCGCCGAACTGCCAGTGAGGATGGGTGGGAGAGGTTTGGGGTCCATCGTGTTGGTGGTGGCCGGTACGTTCCGGTTGGGCGCGCGCGTTGAAGAGCGCGTGGGTCTGGAATTGGGCACGCCCCGTTCCGGAGGGTGATCGATCTTCCTGCACGAACAGGTTGATCGTCACGGTCTCCTTCCCGGGACGTGCGTGCCACCCCTTGACCGTTTGAGAGAGAAGGGATGGCGATGACCATCGTAGAGAGCACGCGCCCGGTGACAGGTGGAGTGGTCACGCAGAGAGCGCCTGGCCGGCCTTCGGTCCGAACGGCACCGCGCGCGGACGCCGACCCTTGCCCATCACGATCACGAGGTCATTGTCGAGGTCAAGGATCGTCCAGCGTGAGTCCCGCCGCTTCCGCGCGGCGCAGGCCGCTATCGACGAGGAGGCGAATGATCGCCATATCGCGCCGGTCGACAAAATCGGAACCGCTGCACGCCTTCACGAGCTTCTTGAGCGCCTCGTCGTCGACGATCGGAACCGGCATCTCCGGAATCGGAGGCGGCTTCATCTTGCCCATCGGCGACTCGGTGATCTCGTCCTCGTCGACGCACCACGCGAAGAACCCGCGCAGCGCCATGTACCGCTTGTTCGTCGTCGCGGGCGAGCGCCGCTGGGCGAGGTCAGCGAGGAAGTGCTCGACGTGCTCGCGTCGCACCCGCGGCGCGTCGATCAGCATGCCGTGCGCGACGAGGAAGTCGATCAACTACCGCAACGATTCGTTGTACGCGGCGCGCGTGTTGGGGCTGCGTCCGAGGGCGCGCAGACTGCGATCCCACGAGCGCGCGAGTGCGCGCAGATCGCCCGGTGCGAGGTCCGTCGTGAGCGCCATTTCCGCCTCCAGAAGTATTCTCCTGAACGCAGGTTCTCGCCTGAGCGAACGCTATGCAGGGATGGTCGAGCGCCGATATCGGCTGGTTTCCCCTGGTCAGAGGCTTGTGGTGGGCGGTAGAAGACTCGAACTTCCGACCTCATCCGTGTGAAGGATGCGCTCTAGCCAACTGAGCTAACCGCCCTGCGAGACGACGAGGCTAGCGCGTCGGAGTAACGCTTCCGCCGGAAGCCAGGTACTCGATCGCCATCGCCGCGTACATTGCGACACCCACGGTCATCGCCGCTTCGTCGAGCATCATCCGGTTCGAGTGGCAAGCGTGGGCACGCGCCGGATGCTCGCCCGGCGGACACGCCCCGAGAAACGACATCGCCCCGGGCCGGCGCTGCAGCACGTAGGAGAAGTCCTCGGCCCCCATCACCGGCGCCGGCATCCGTCCCGCGCCTTCGGGGCCGAGCAGGTCTGACGCGACGCGCAACGCGAAGCTCGCGCTGTCGTCATCGTTGACCGTGACCGGATACCCCTTGTGCACGGTCAACTCGGCCCGCATGCCGTGCGCGCCCGCGATGCCTTCGACGAGCTGGCCCATCGCGTCGATCGCTACCGCTCGACTTTGTTCCGACACCGCCCGCAGCGTTCCCAGCATGTCGACCGTCTCGGGGATCACGTTGTCGGCGGTGCCGGCGCGGATCTTGGTGATCGTCACGACGACCGGGTCGAAGGTGTTGATGCGTCGCGTCGCCATCACTTGCAACGCCTGCACGATCTCGGCCGCGATCGGCATGGGGTCGTTCGCGAGGTACGGCGACGACGCGTGACCCCCCTTGCCGGTCACCTTGATCTCGAGCACGTCGGCGGAGGCCATGAGCGGTCCACCGCGCGTCCAGATCGTTCCCGACGGGAGGTTCGGCGAGACGTGGAGCGCGAAGGCGGCGGCGACCGGCGCGTCACCGTCGAGCACACCCTCGTCGATCATGTAGCGGGCGCCGTGATGGCCCTCTTCCCCCGGCTGGAACATGAATCGCACCGTTCCCGGCAGATCCGCGCGCCGCGCGTGCAGCAGCCGCGCCGCGCCAATGAGCATCGCGGTATGCGCGTCGTGACCGCACGCATGCATGGACCCGTCGATGTCGCTCGCGAAGTCGAGCCCGGTGTCCTCGGGCATCGGCAACGCGTCCATGTCGCCCCGGAGCAGCACGACCGGCCCGTCGGCGCCTTCGAGGTCGGCAACGACCGACGACACCGATTCGCCGGTGCGTACGTCGAGGCCGAGGCCGTCGATTGCGTCGAGCACGGTCGCCTGTGTCTTCGGCAAGACCAAACCGAGCTCGGGAGCGCGATGGATACGCCGACGGATCTCGACCAGCTCGGGGAGCAACCGCTCCGCGTCTTCGAGGAGCTCCGCGGGCCCGTTGCTGCTCACGCGCCGAGAATAACTCAGTGCCGGAGGAACCAGGACCGCAGCGCACTCGAATACACCTCTTCGTAGGTGCGATAGGCGCGTCGCAACTCGTCGTTGGAAACGTGCTCGACCACGAGCTCGTGTGGCAGTAGCGGATCGGCGCGGATGTGCGCGAGCGCGGCCGCGCCTGTGACGAATCCGTTCGCGAGCGCGCCGTCGTCGGCATCGGCGAGCGCACGCGTGACGACGATCAAGAGCTGCGTGAGCATCGCGGCGCGCTGCGACCAGCGGGCGCTATCGAACAACTGCGCCGCGAGCGCCGCCGGATCGTCGTCGGGGCGACCCGACCACCAGACACACTGGGCGTCGACGGTCTTCCACGACTCGGCCGGTGCCGACGCCCGCGGGAGATTGTCGGGTCGGGTCCAGACTCCCTCGCGCAAAGGCGCGCAATGCAAGCGCCTCATGGCGCCGCGTAGCGCGGCTCGCTCGATCGCCTCGCGCGGCCCTGGTGCGACGACCGCGACCCGCCACGCGCCCCGCCACCGGGACAGCACCGGATCGATGCTCCAGTCCTGAGCGACTTTTCGACCGTGTACGCGGCCGGCCAATTCGTACACCCCGTCGCGGGCGCGAAGCTCTCCGCGATCGACCATCCGGCTGAGCGCGACCCGAGTCGTCCCCTCGGCGACTCCGAAGAGCCCGCACCACTGCACCAGCCGCGATCCGCGCATGCGGGGCGGCCGCGTCCGCAGCAGCAGGCTCGCCACCAATGAGCGCGCCGACAACGGCCGCTCCGGCAGGGGCTCCAGGTCGTTGACATTACCGTCTCGCAGCATCTGTCGCGAGAGTGTAATATGACACGGTGGCCGTCACGATGATCCCGGAGCCCGGCCTTCTCGACGCGGTGCGCGCGACCGAGCTCGTCACCGCAACCGGTCGGCCGACCCCGGACTTTCGGGAGAAGCTCCGTCGCATCCCGAACGCCCGCAATGCAGCAGCGGTGCTCGCGGTGTACGCGCAGACGATCGCCATCGTCGTGCTCGCGGTCCGGCTCGACAATTGGTTCGCCTGGGTCGCCGCGTTCATCCTCATGGGCCGTGCGCACGCGCAGTTCGCGGCGCTGATGCACGAGGCGGCGCACCGGCTGTTGTTCCGCAACCGCAACATCAACGACTACGTGGGTCGATGGTTGCTCGGCTTCCCCGCGTTCACGCCGACCGACGCGTACCGGCGTGGTCACATGGCGCACCACCGCGACGAGTTCGGACCCGATGAGCCCGACATCGCCTTGTACCGGGGCTACCCGATCTCCAAGGACTCGATGCGCCGCAAGCTCGTGCGCGACGCGACCGGCCGCACCGGTTGGAAGCTGTTCAAGGGGCTCTTGAGCGCGGTGCGATCGGAGAGCGCCCCAGTTCGCTACCAGGCGCGCGCCATTGTCGCGATTCAAATCGTCCTCATCGCGATCGGCGTCGCGCTGCACCACCCGTGGGTCTATTTCATTCTCTGGCTCGCGCCCTACCTCACCGTTTGGCGCGTGATCAACCGGCTGCGTTCGATCGCCGAACACGGCGGCATGCAGCGATCGAAGGACCGGCGTTTCACCACCCACACGGTGCGGCAATCTCCGATCTCGCGCTTCTTCGTTGTTCCTTTCCACATCGGTTGGCACCTCGCGCATCATGTCGACGCGGGAGTCCCCATGGCCCACCTACCAAAATTGCACGCCGAGCTCCGGCGCTCGGGCTACGTGGTCGACGGGCTCGAGTACCGCAGCTACACGTCGCTGTGGCGCAAGCTTGCGAGCGGCGCACGCGCGGGCGGCTGACCACCGGCGGCCGGGGGGCCCCCGAGGCGCCGTCCCCGCCGCCCGGCGCCGCCTTCTACGGCGGCTGGTCTCCGTCGTGGCACGGGGATGCCCACGGGGCGGGTCCGCGACGCTGGCGTCACCAGCCTTTTCGCGCCGGGCGCGACTCAGACGCGGCGGACACGGCATAATGGGTGTCACGACTTCGAGGCAGGTGACGACGTGCCCAGAAAAGGACGAGCACGCCGCTTCCGTGAAGCGCGCAAGCTCAAGCAGGGGTACGACGATGGGCTGTTCCGGGAAGGTTCCGGCACCCTCGCGGATCTGAGCGACAACGCGGATGGCGACGACGAGCTAGACGACGAGTTCGACGACGAGTTGGAAGAAGAAGAGGACTGGGACCCGGACCACAAGCTCAATCTCTGACATCGCCGCTTCAGGCCGTGCGGGGATCCGGTGCGTCGGCGTCGATCTCGTAGCGCTCGATCGCCTCGGCCACGATCTCGGCCTTGAGGTCTCCCGTCTGCGCCAGACCGTCGAGGACTCCGACAACAACATGGGCGGCGTC